>JAJDAM010000857.1 GCA_029261905.1 Deltaproteobacteria bacterium | reverse complement strand
AAACCGGAGCCGGAACACCCGCGAGCTGGTTCTCGCCCGGGAACGCGGGCCGTCCGTTCGAGTCCTGCAAGCTCATGTGCACATGACAGCTGCTGCCGGCGAGGGCTTCGTCGACCTTGGCCATGAACGTCAACGACCAGCCGGCCGCGGCTGCGATTTCCTTCGCCGCCAACTTGTAGATCACGTGGCGATCGGCCATTTCCAACGCACGTCCGTAGCGCAGGTTGATTTCGTGTTGGCCCGGGCCCCATTCGCCTTTGCTGAACTCGACCGGTATTCCCGATGCATCGATCTGACGTCGGATCTCACCGATCACCGGCTCGGCGAATGTCGAAGACAACACATGGTAGTCCTCGATGTAGTGCTGGCTCCTCGTCAGCCCCCGGTACCCCTTTGCGTGGGCGGTCGCGTAGTCGTCGTGAAACAGGAAGAACTCGAGTTCGCTCGCCATCAATGGCGCGAGCCCGAGCGCGGTGGCCCTTTCGATCTGCCGGCGCAAAATGGTCCGCGGCGCGACCTCGACCAGCGAGCCACCCTCTTCTTCGACCGAATCGCAAAGCACGATCGCGGTGCGCGGCAACCAGGCAGCAATGCGCAGCGTGTCGAGATCCGGAACGCCGTGCAGATCGCCGTAGCCCTTCTCCCAACTCGTGTAGGCGTAACCGGGGGTGGGATCCATGTCCATGTCGCACGCCAACAGGTAGTCACAGACGTGAATGCCACCGTCGAGCACTTCGTCGACGAAAAACGGGCCGTGGATCCGCTTGCCGACGAGGCGACCGTAGAGGTCGGGCAATGCAGTCACGATCGTCTCGATCTCATCGCGCTCGACGCGCTCGATCAGCCCCTGTCGATCGAGCATTCCGCGTGCCGCTCGGGTCATGGGTCTCGGCTCATGGGCTAAGGCTCCTGCTCGATTTCTTGGAACAGCGACAGTTGCGGCGGCTGATCCTCGGTATCGATCGGGATCGGATACTCGTCGGAAAAACAGGCGTCGCAGAAGCCGCCCTTCAACGCTTCGGCGCTCTTGCGCAAGCCTTCGAGCGAAAGATAGCCGAGTGAATCAGCGCCGATAATCTCGCAAATTTCCTCGACCGTGCGTCCGTGTGCGATCAACTCTTCCCGGGTCGGGGTGTCGATCCCGTAGTGGCACGGACCGATCGTCGCCGGGGCGGAGATCCGAAGGTGAACCTCGGCCGCGCCGGCGCTGCGCAACATGTTGACCAGCTTGATCAGCGTCGTACCTCGAACGATCGAATCGTCGACCAGTACGACCCGCTTGCCGTTCAACAAACCCTTGACGGCGTTGTGTTTCACTTTGACGCCGAAGTGCCGAATCGATTGCGCCGGCTCGATGAACGTGCGGCGGACGTAGTGGTTGCGAATCATCGCCTGCTCGTACGGGATGCCCGACTCCTCGGCGTATCCGAGCGCTGCGGTATTGCCCGAGTCGAGCACCGGCACCACCAGGTCTGCGCGCACCGGATGTTCGCGCGCCAGGATCCGGCCGAGTTCTTTGCGGTACGTGTAGACGTTGTGCCCGTTCAGGTTCGAATCGGGCCTGGCGAAATACATGTACTCGAAGATGCAGAAGCGCTCGTGAACCTGCTTGTGGAACGGGCGAAGTGTCCGGACCCGACCCCGCTTGATCACGACCACTTCGCCGGGCTCGAGGTCACGTTCGTGGTCGGCGCCGATCAGGTCGAGCGCGCAGGTCTCGCTGGCCGCCACCCACCCGCGGTCGATGCGTCCGAGACTCAACGGACGGAAGCCGTAGGGGTCGCGAGCCACGATCAGCGAATCGGCGGTCATCAAGACGATGCTGAACGCTCCCTTGACGCGCGTAAGTGCATCGATCAAGCGCTCTTCTTGAGTCCGCTCTCGAGAACGCGCGAGCAGTTGCACGATCACTTCGCTGTCTGCGGTGGTACTGAAGATCGCACCCCGTCCTTCGAGTTCCTGCCGGATCGCGGGGGCGTTCGTGATGTTCCCGTTGTGCGCAATCGCGACCGGGCCGCCGTCGGTTGTCGCACAAAACGGCTGCGCGTTGCGCAGCTGGCTACCGCCGGCGGTGGAATAGCGCACGTGTCCGACCGCGCTGCGTCCCGGTAATTTCGCCAGGTTCGCCTCGTTGAAGATGTCGGCAACGAGTCCCATCGCGCGGTGTACCCGGTGTTCTCCACCTTCCAGAGTTGCGATGCCAGCGCTCTCCTGGCCGCGATGTTGAAGCGCGTACAACGCGAGGTACGCGATGTTCGCCGCCTCGGGGTGCCCCGCGACGCCGACCACGCCGCATTCGTCCTGGAAATGGTCCCGCTGGTGCTCGCGCAACAATTCGCGCTCGAGCGCCGGGTCGATGTCGAGCAATCGGCTCAAGGTCTTTCCACCGCGCTCAAGGCTGCTCCAATCGACGCGGGATCGCGCTTTGCCACACGCTGCGCATTTGATCGATCGCGAGGTCGAGCCAGGCTTCTCCGTCGCGGTCGGATACGACCAGGCGGTCCCCTCCCGTTTCGCCGATGACCTGTGCCGGTACGCCGCATTTTTTGGCCAGAGCCAACAGTGCAGTGGCCTCGCCGGTCGTCGCGATCACGCGACCCGCCGACTCTCCGTACAGCAACGCGTCGGGTCGGATCGTGTCGCGCAGTTCGATCACCGCGCCGATCGATTCGGCCCCGGTAAACGTGCACTCGGCGAGTGCGACCGCGAGCCCGCCGCAAGACACATCGTGGGCCGATTCGATCTGGCCCGCTTCGACGCCCGATGCCAACAACGTGTGCAATCGTTTCTCGGCATCGAGGTCCACAACGGGCGGTGTGCCGGCTTCGATGCCGCGCCGCAACGCCAACCAATCGCTGCCGCCGAGTTCCTCGCGATTCTCACCCAACAGCACCACCGCGCGACCGGCGACCGCGAAGTGCGAAACCGCGTGACGATCCCAGTGATCGAGCAGACCGACGACACCGATCGTCGGCGTCGGAAAGATCGCGCGCCCTGATGTCTCATTGTAAAACGAGACATTGCCCGACACGACCGGTGTTCCGAGCGCTTCGGCGGCCGCGCTGATTCCGCGCGTCGCCTCGGAGAACTCCCACATGATCTCGGGTTTCTCCGGGTTTCCGAAATTCAGACAGTTGGTCAGCGCCAGCGGCCGAGCACCCGTGCACGCGACGTTGCGTGCCGCTTCGGCGACTGCGCCGATCGTTCCCATGTACGGATCCAGCCAACAATGTCGCGGATTGCAATCGACCGCGATCGCGAGGCCCTTGCCGGTGACCGTATCGTCTTCGCGTCGGATCCGGATCACCGCGGCATCGCCACCGGAACTCTGCACGGTGTTGCCCTGGACGAGCTGGTCGTACTGCCGGTAGATCCACTCTTTCGACCCGAGGCTCGGCAAATCCAACAGCGCGAGCAGCGCCTCGGCGAAATCGGACTCGGGCGCGATCGCAGCGAGATCCAGCTTCTGGCGCTCACGAAGATCGGCCGGCTCCACCTTGGGGCGATCGAGTTCGGGCGAACTCTTCGCGACGGGATCGACCGGGATATCGACCACAGTGTGGCCGTGCGAGCTGATCCGCATCCGGCCGTCATCGGTGACGTGCCCGACCACTGCGGCGTCGAGATCCCAGCGTTCGAAGATGTCGATCACTTCCTGTTCGCGGCCGACTTTCGCGACCATCAGCATGCGTTCCTGGCTCTCCGACAACAGCAGCTCGTAGGCGGTCATGTCGGCTTCCCGTTGCGGGACGTTGTCGAGCTCCAGTTCGATCCCGGTGCCCGCGGCACTCGCCATCTCGAACGAAGAGCACGTCAAACCGGCGGCGCCCATGTCCTGAATACCGACGATGGCATCGGTGCTCATCAGCTCGAGACAGGCCTCGATCAGACACTTTTCGGTGAATGGGTCGCCGACC
>JAJDAM010000856.1 GCA_029261905.1 Deltaproteobacteria bacterium | reverse complement strand
GATGGTCTACGATTTCAGTACCGAGCAAGGAGCCTGGGAAGAATCACTCCATCGGCTCGTGGAAGACGTGCTGCCACACTTCGCCTGACAACTGGCCTGCGCTCCCGTTGCTGCCGCGATGCGAAAGCGAAACAGCCCCTCGAGTTTCAGGATCAGCTGGTGCTCGGGCTCGGCTGAATGAATTCGCGATAGGCGTTAGGCGGAAAGAACGCCAGCCAGTATGCGCAGGCGGTCGCAAGCCCGGCGGCCGCGAAGATGAACATGTCAATGTCGGCCAGCAGCCCTTCGGTGAGGAACATCGGCGGTACCGAAGTGGCCAGAAAAACGATGCCCGTGCTGGATGCGATCGTCCACAGCAGAAAGCGATTGGCGACAATGGGTTCCGCCAGCCCGATTGCGACGCGCCGCTGCATGGTCTGGTAATAAAGGAAGGCTTCGATTCCAAGCCACGCCGGACCAACGATTCGCCCGACGAATTCGACCCAGAACCAGAGTGGTTCGACGAAGCCGGTCACAAAGGCTCCCGTGAAGCCGTGGCCGACATACGCGACACTCGTCAACGACACGATCAGAGCGATTGCGCACTTGCCGGCCATATGCCCGCGTCGAAATACCCAGTACGTGAACAGAGCGTTCGTGAACATCGCCACGAGACTGAAGCCCTTGCCGATGCCGAGCATCAATCCGCCGTCACCGCCCTGCTGTGCGACGATGCCCGCGTTGGCCTCGATCACCGCGCCCAGTGTGCCGCCCAGTAGAAAGGAAAGTCCGAGCAGCAGTTCGGGCAGCGCCCGGTTTCGATAGGCGAGCGACAGCAGTCGGATGCTCAATATCGCGCTCACCAACAAGAAGCTGCCGCCACCGATCGCTTGCATCACGTTCATCTCAACCTCCCCCCTTGACCCTAGTCGGGAATCGGCCGATCGGCGGAGATGCTTGAAGCGGGCTGCAGGCGCAGCGGAGTTTTCGAACGCGACGGAAGTCGCCCTTGGGCCCCGGATCGGGTCAAGGCACACCAGCCCACTCAGTCCCGTCGGAGGACGCCGCGGCCCTGGCGCGCTACTTTTCGCGACCTCAGGCTAGATGGCCTGCTGCGGGATTCGTCACCGGGTCCCGGAGTGGAGTGGCACCGACCTCGCACGAACCTTCGAATTCGAAAATGGCACATCGCGCGAGATCGGCAACGCAGGCGGGCTGGTCCAGCCCTTCCTGTGGCAACGCGTCTGAAGGAGATCCCCCCAATGCAACAGCTCACCGGTTTGGACACCAGCTTCTTGAACATGGAGTCACCGACGACGTACGGACACGTTTGTGGCCTCGCTGTTTTCGACCCTTCCACCGCATCTCGACCGGCGACACTCGACGACGTAAAAGCCCTGATCGAAGAGCGTATCCACCTGCTTCCGCCGTACCGCCGTCGGTTGGTCGAAGTTCCATTCGGGCTCGATCATCCGTACTGGATCGAAGATCCCGATTTCGATATCGACTTCCACGTCCGTCACATCGGTTTGCCCCCGCCCGGTGATCGTCGCCAGCTCTCGGAGCAGGTGTCCCGCATCGTCGCGCGCCCGCTCGATCGCAGCCGTCCGCTCTGGGAGCTGTATCTGATCGAAGGACTCGAAGGGGGCCTCAACGCACAGCTGACGAAGATCCACCACTGTTGCATCGATGGTGTCTCGGGCGCCGAGATGCTCGCAACACTGCTCGACGTTTCACCCGAGCCGCGCAAGGTCGAAGCACCACGACGCGCGTGGCGCCCGGAAGCGCAGCCGAGCGAGATCGAGATGATGGCGCGGGGAGCCTGGGCGGTGATGGGGACGCCCCGCAAAGGTTTCCGTCTTGCGCGACAAGCCGTACGGCACCTGCCGGACCTCGCAAAGACCCTGGGCTTCGGAGAACTGCCGGGCACTTCGATGATCAACCGCGCACTGGGACGCAAGCCCGACCCGATGTTGTCGGAAGCCTCCACACCGGCACCGCGCACGTCGTTCAACGACTCCATTACCCCCCATCGCCGCTTCGCGTACGGATCTCTGAGCCTCGAAGAAGTCAAAGAAATCAAGAACGCGTTCGGCGTGACGGTCAACGACGTCGTGATGGCTCTGTGTTCCGGCGCGCTGCGACGCTACCTCGAAGAGCGCAAAGAGCTGCCTGCGGATCCGCTGATCGCAATGGTGCCGGTATCGGTACGAACCGAAGAGCAGCAGGGCACCTTCGGCAATCAGGTTTCGGCGATGAGTGCGTCGCTGCACACGCACATCGCGGATCCCGTGCAACGCCTCGAGAGCATCCACGAATCGATGAGCATCGCAAAGGAGCAGCACAAAGCGCTGCCCGCGAACCTGATGCAGGACTTCGCGCAATTCGCCCCGCCGGCCGTTGCCGCACGCGCGGCGCGGGTGATCGCGCGGGCGACGGTGGCGAACTGGGTCGACGTTCCGTTCAACGTGGTGATCTCGAACGTCCCTGGTCCGCAGTTTCCGATTTACGGGATTGGCGCGCGGCTCGTCGCCAACTACCCCGTCTCCGCGATCAATGACGGAGTCGGGCTGAACATCACGGTGCAGAGCTACAACGGCAGCCTCGACTTCGGAATCATCGCGTGTCGAGAATTGATGCCGGATGTCTGGGATGTGATGGATTACCTGGGCGACGCGCTGCAGGAATTGAAGGAACTGGCGAAGAAGAAGAGCCAGGGCGAGACCTGATGGCGGGTGAGGTCGCGGTCCGTAGCTAAGCAGACACACAGAGATCTTCTTCGCCGCCTTCGATACGTCGGACTGTGGCCATGGCTCAGAACAGGCTAACGACTACGCCGCCGATGCCGCCGAGGATGAGTACGACGTTCGACAGAAAGCCCAGAACGAAACCGATGGTTCGACTCTGCGGATCCTTCACGTAGCTGATGTAGTAGATCGGGCGGCCAACGAGAAACAAAACGCCGATTGCAGCACCGATCGTCGGGCTGACGAAAGACGCGAAGATCCACAGCGCAGGAAGGAACAGGACCAATTGTTCGAGGGTGTTCTGTTGCACACGAAACATCCGCTCCCACTCGGGATTTCCCGAGGTTGCAGGAGCTGGCACATTGTATTTCACACGGCTCGTCCCGACGCGGAAAGTGAAAAACATGTACTCGAGCAAAGCGATCAGCGTGACAAGGGCGGGCAGTTCCATGTGGGTCTCCCTGACGTGTGTGACGGGTGGATGTGGAGTCGACCTGGCGCGGTTACAGGTGCGTTGGCAGAGAATCAATCCGCATTGTCGTCCATGAACGCCGCAAAAGCATCCGCGTAGTCAGGATGCCAGCGCGACAGCGCCGGGCGGTTCGCGGTGATATCGGCCGCTGTCCACTCGATGCGCCGGTTGTCGACTTCGGCGGTCACTTCGTTGTCGGGACACATGACGTAGAAATCACCTCGCTCCATCGATGCGATCAGATAGTCGGCGACCTGATCGGGCAACCAGGCGGCGGGCGGTTTCTCTTTCATGAAACGCTTGATCATTCCGGTGTAGGTAAAGCCGGGAATCAACAAGTGCGCCGTGATCTGGCAACCCTCGATCGCGCGCAGTTGGTGGGCGAGGCTTTCGGTCAAGCACTTGATCCCGGCCTTCGAAACGTTGTACGCAGCGTCACCCGGTGGGTTGGTGATGCCCTGCTTCGAGCCTGTATTGACGATCGCGCACGCCGTTCCCTGTTCGATCATTCCTTCGGTGAAGACCTGAAGGCCGTGAATCACGCCCCAGAGATTGACACCGAGGACCCTCTGCCAACCCTCATAGTTCTGCCACGGATTGCCGCCACCACCGGTACCGGCGTTGTTCATCAGCAGCGCGACTTCGCCGAAGCGGTCGAGTACCGCTTCCCGCAGCGCCTGAACGGATTCCAGACGAGCGACGTCCGTTTCGATCGCAAGGATCGCGTCAGGCCCTCGTTCGGCCGATCCCGCCAGTGCGACCGCCGCTGCGTCGAGCGCCTCCGCGTCGTGATCAGCAATACAGATATTCAAACCGAGCTTCGCCAGGCGACTGGCCGTGGCGAGGCCGATTCCACTCGCGCCGCCGGTGATCACCGCCGTCCGATCCGCGGTCAATGCAGGGTGGGACATCGAGTATCTCCTCCCACTGAGTTCGAGTCGCCAACGGAGCCGAACGCGTGCAATTTCACGGGCGCGAAAACGAACACTACCAAAGGCTCGTGTACTTCGATCGAAGCGGGTCAGACCACCTGGAGAGCCGCGTAGATCACAAAGCCTCCGATCGCTACCGCCAACAGACCGACGAGCCGTATGATCATCTCGTCGACCGAATTCTCTGAAAAAGCGATCACGCCGCCGGCAATGCGTCGATACGAAGACGGCGCAACCAGCAGCCAGGCGACTACGCCCGCGAAGAGCCAGCCGAGCACTGCCAGAATTCCGGTTGCCGGGCCGTCGCCGAGTGAAACCATGATCATCGCGGCCGCGAGCGGCGCGAGCGCCAGTGCGATGCCACGAACACGAGCATCGGTAGCAATGAATCTGGTGAAAAATCGCAACGTCGCGCGTGGCGCCACGATCAGCGGGCCACGACTTGCGATCAGCAGGCTTCCGATCAGGATGAAAAGAATCGCGGAAGGTTCCACAGGTGACCTCCGGTCCGTAACCGCGACTCATCGCCAGCGGCTCCGTCACTAAGAAGTAAGCCAGCACAGCTCGCGCTCGCCGTTCTACGAAGCACCGTGCTCATCATTCGCGAACTGCAGCAGCCGTGACACCGTCTCGGGTTCGGGCCGCAACGGAGCGAGCAAAACCCGAACATGTTCTTGCCTTTGATCATCGCTCCAATCGGTCCATGGCTCGCACTCCGCGAGACGAAGCCGTACGACGTCGAGCTTTTCGGGGTGCTGCGCGGGGTCGCGCCAGACACCGGGCTCGCGGGGAACGCGTCGCGGGTGTGTTCGCTCGTGATCTTCGAGTGCGTCGGCGACGAGGTCGGCCACACTCGCGACGAGTTCGCTGCTGGCAACCAGCGCATCGTTTGGATCAGCGTGGAACTTGGCTTCGACGAGCGCTCGATGAAGTGCATTGAGCACGGCGACGTCACGAATTTCGAGCAGCGGAGAATTCACGAGTCACCAACCGATCCGAACTGGAGCGTCGGGTCCAGACCATAGAGCGAAACCGGGAGCCAGGCTATGCGAGGCATTCTTCGCAGTGAAGGATTTTCGTTCATGGAGTAGACGGCTGTCCGGTGTCAGTCGGCCCTTCCGGCTGACGGAATCGAAAGATCTTCCACGCAGATCCCGATTCCGACACCCAGGGGTGGGTCTCGAACGAATCGGAGGTGTGCTGAGAGACAGTGCGCGTCCAGAATTCGGCAGCTCCCCGGTTTCGATCCAGTGCGCGCACCTCCCAATCTCCTGAGAACCGACTGAATACCGCTGACGCAGCCGCCAATCCGATGCCATTTCGTCGGAGGCCTCTGACCACGAAGAACTCGCTGAGATCCCAGACTTCCGGGGCTCCGGTGACCGCGGAGCCGGCCGAGACCAATGCGAAGCCGGCGAGCCCGCCCTCCGACTTGATGAACAGCGCCGTCCGACCCGGTTCCTCGAAGTATTGCGGCAACCAGTCGTAGCTGAAGCGCCCGTCAGGCCCGGGCGTGCCGCCGACGAATTCGCTGAAGTCGTGAAGATAGAGGCTCAACAGGTTCGCGAGGACAGGCGCGTCCGCGAGCACGGCTTCTTCGAGTTCGACACTCATGAATCCTCGCTTCCTCGGGTCGACGAGCGCGGACCCGAGGCATGTAATGCACGTTGAAGCACCGGCTAGCCGGCGCGACGCGGGCGACGCAACAGCTCACCGCCGCAGTTTGGACACACGGCTGCGAACGACTCGGTGCACGAGGGGCAGAAGGTGCACTCGTAGCTGCAGATGAACGCATGGTCGAGCTTCGACAATTCGAGTTCGCACTTCTCGCAGGAATCTTTCATTTGAAGGGGCACGGGAACCTCGTTCAGGCGGCGCTTGCTCGAGCGGTATTCGGCTGGGTTTGGAAAGAGAAGATAGACGGATCTCCGCTACTCCGGACCGTGGAACACCGCTTCGACGTTGTTTCCGTCGGGATCGGCCAGAAATGCGCCGTAGTAGTTCGGGTGGTAGATCGGGCGCAGCCCCGGACCACCGAGGTCCACGCCTCCTGCAGCGAGTCCGGCGCGATGGAACGCGTCAACAGAGCGGCGGTCGGCAGCTGCGAATGCGATGTGACGTGGGCTCGAAGCTTCGAGGACCTCGATCACCCAGAACGTCGGATTTCCATCGGGACCAAACGCAGATGCACGACGGCCAGGAAGATCGGGATCTGCTTCGAACACCCGGTCGAGCTGCAACCCATATCCCAGCTTGGCCAACGCCGCTCGATAGAACGCCATCGTCGAGTCGAAATCGGTCGCGTAACTGCTGATGTGATCGATCATGATTTCGGAATCCTCGCTGGGTCAATTCGAAACGGGTTCATCATCGGATGCAATTGTCGCGACTTCGGATGCTGCGATCCCCGCGGCTCTCGCCTCATTCAGGATACGGATACCACCCCAGAGCACGAGGGTCCCGATTCCCGCCCCAGCGAGTAGGTCCCACCACGGCCAGCCAGACAGGAATACGAAGAGCCCACTGAGGATCACCGCTGCGTTCGCAATGACATCGTTCTGGGAAAAAATGAAGCTCGCCCGCATGTGGACTCCACCTTCTCGATGAGCCGCGATCAGCCGGAGACACACAACGTTCGCAGCGAGCGCGATTGTCGACACCGCCATCATGTAGGCCGGTTCAGGATTGCTCCCCACGATCGCTCTGCGACAAACCTCGAGCAGCACAAAAACCCCGAGGCCCAATTGCAGAAAACCACTCAGCCTGGCGGCAGCCGCCCGTGCCCGATCGCCGCGTGACACAACGTACAGTGACACCGCATAGACTGACGCGTCAGCGAGCATGTCGAGCGAATCGGCGATGAGAGCCGTCGAGTCGGCCACGATTCCACTTCCGAACTCCGCAATGAACATCCCACCATTGATCGCCAGCAAGACCCACAGTGTGCGGGCTTGGCCCGCTGACTCGACTCGGATGTCGCACCCGCAGTCGCTCATGCCTGCTCTGTCGCCAGGTGGACTACACGTTCAGCGACCCGCAACGGTGCTGTGCGCCCCGACCCTGTCACCACACTATGCCGAGCGCTGGCGATCAACTCGTGGTCGAACCCGGGCGGCGCGCCAGCGACGAAGCAACCCTGGCTCAGCTGGAATTGGGGTATGCGCAAAGCACTGTGTCCACGGGCTTGATTCCTCTGAAATATCGACAGATCGATGTGTCCTTGACCGCACACTTGTGCGCAGAGTTTCCCTCCGCGGTGTTCCAAGGACACGATTCCCGTTCCCATTGCAGGCTTTGCTTGGGAACGAGGTCGATGTCCATGTTTCCGCCGCGAAGCTCACGAATCGACTCGGTCATCGCCTCTCCGATCAAGCAGGTCATCCCATCCGCCGTTCATCGGATCGGCATCAACCCGCTGGCAACGGCGCTGACAGGATCCGAGCCGCCTAGACAGTATGCCGCCAGGCGGCGCCCGAGGTCAATTGACGCGGGTGCTGTTCGCGGCATGTCTGACGCTCACGGCTCGAACCACCAGGCGGGTTGGCGGCCGCTCGTGTCCGATCGGTCACGCGAGCTAGCATGGCGTTTCGCATACCTCCCATCCCCAACGCGTGGAGAAACGATGAAGCTCCGAAGCCACCCGATGCATCCCGTTGTCTCGCTCACCGTCGCAGTTCTGTTGATGATTGCCACCGGGGCGGCCACTCGCCCCGCGAGTGCTCAGCTCCACAGCAAAGTGCTTACGGAGAGTCAGGAAGAGACCGTCAATGATTTCCGCAGGATCTGGCACGGTCGCGATGGCGGTGTGTTTTCGAACAAGTTTCTCGGCGTTCGCACTCTGCAGAATCCGCTCGACGTGTGGGTCACTCTCGAGATCATGTGGGAGGTGAAACCCGATGTGGTGGTCGAATGCGGAACCTGGCACGGAGGCAGCGCGATGCTGTGGGCGACGATCCTCGAACAGATCAATCCCGACGGTCGCGTCATCACGATTGATATCGAGGACAATCGCGAGCCGGCCGCCAAGACCTTTGACATCACCAAGCGCAAGGTCGATTTCCTCCTGGGCAGCTCGACCAGCCCGACGGTCGTCAAGGAGGTCGCCAAGAGAGTCAAAGGAAAGCGCGTTCTCGTGATACTCGATTCGCTCCACACGACGGAGCACGTCCTCAACGAGTTGCGCGCCTATGCCCCCTTCGTACAGGCCGGCAGCTATATCGTCGTGCAGGACACCGTGGTCGGGCCGAACAAATCGATCGAGATCTTTCTCAGCGAAACGGATGATTTTGTCGTCGACAAAGAGCGGGAACGCCTGCTCATCACCAACAACATGGGCGGATTTCTGAAGCGGGTGAAGGGCGGACCCGAATGAGGCCGTAGTCGAGGCTCCGGTCAGACGGTCTCGGGGTGGAGGTGTGCGTAACCAGGGTGATCGGGGCCGATCGGAAGCTCTATGGCTCGACCCGTCGCATTGGAGTGGTACATCGCGGTCGCGAGCTCCAGTGCAGCACGGGCATCGGCGATCGTGACGGGCAATTCTCCGCCTTTCTCGAGTGCCGAATGAAAGCGCGCGAACTGGCCGGCGTAGAGCGGAGGTCCCGGCTCGAAACCTTCCAACGCAGCTCCGATCGCAGTATCGATCTCCGGGCTCGCTCCGCGAAACGTCCAGGGATCGAAACACGGTGTGTAGGGCGCAAGTGAGCTTTCGGCGGTGAGGTTCTCGAAGCAGAATCGCAAACGGGAAATCTCTGTCTGCGAGCCCAGCGTCGCCGAGAAGCTCGCCAGCGAGCCGTCGCGTAGCTCGAGGGAAATCGCCGCGCAGTCTTCGGTCTCGATCGGGTTTACGCGGGTCGCCGTTCGCGCAAACACGTTGCGAACCGGCCCGAGCAGCCACGTCACCATATCGTGTGCATGGATCGCATGCGTGAGCAACACGCCGCCGAGTTCGGTATCGAAGCGACCCCGCCAATCGACCGAGTAGTAGGCCGCGCCGCGCAGCCATGAGGTCTCGACCGTTGTCAGGTAGGCGCTGCCCGCGATTCCAGATTCGATCAAATGACGGAGTTTGAGGACACCGGCACCGAACCGATACTGGAAGATCGGCATCAGGCGACCTTCCGATCGCTCTTCGATCGCGGCGAGCGCGTCGATCTGGGCAAGGCTCGGCACGAGCGGCTTTTCACAGATCACGTGTCGGCCGGATTCCAAAGCCGCCTGGCTCTGTGGAAAATGAAAATGCGGTGGCGTGCAGATATTGACGACGTCGACGTCGGCTTCCGCGAGCAACCGCGAGAAGTCGGAATAGGCGGTGACGTTCGCCACGTCGCTGGTTGCACCGTTCGATGCACTCGCGGACAAATCGCGGCATACCTTGGCGGATCGATCGCGATCGGTATCGCATACGGCCACCAGCTCGAATTGCTCTGGCAAGCTCGTGTAGGCGTGGACGTGTGCTTTTCCCACGCCAAGGCCCACGACTGCCACGCGCAGGCGACTCATCGCGGTGCTCCCGCGGGCAACTCCGGCAGCCAGCGCGCCTCTGATTGAGCTCGCAACACGAGTTCGCACACCGCGAAGCAATGCGACTGACTCATGGCAGTCTCCGTCCGGTCGAATACGTCGTTCACGAATTGACGCGCATACGGTAATTCGGTCTGCGCGCAGTCGATGTAGCGGGTCTGGTCGCCATCGACCAGGAACAGATGACTGCCATCTCCGCGACCGGCGATGTCGGTATTCTTGCGGATATCGATGAACCCATCGGTGCCCAGGATCGTCAGCCGGCCATCGCCCCAGGTCGACAATCCGTCCGGCGTGAACCAATCCACGCGCACATAGCCGCTGCACCCCGGCGCCTCGAGCAGCATTTCGCCGAAGTCCTCGAGTTCGGGATGATGGGGATGGGCGTGGTTGGCGACGCGGGCTGCGGCGACTCGGGCATCGGTCGCTCCGGTGAAATGCAGAAACTGGTCGACCTGGTGTGATCCGATGTCGGTCAGGATCCCGCCGTAGCGCGCCCGCTCGAAGAACCACGCCGGGCGAGTCGGCTCGGCGATGCGGTGGGGGCCGAGGCCGATCGTCTGGATCACGCGTCCGATGGCACCCGACGCAACCAAGCCACTTGCGTGCACCGTGGCGCGGTTTTCGAACCGCTCGCTGAAACAGATCGAGTAGATCCGGCCCGTGTCGAGTTGAACGCGGCGAATTTCGGCCAGTTGTTCGAGGCTCGTGACGCCGGGCTTGTCGACCATGAAATCCTTGCCGTGACGCATGACCTGTATTCCGAGCGCAGCGCGATCGGCCGGGACGCCTGCACCGAGAACGACTGGGATGCTCGCGTCTTCCAGTATTTCCATCGGGTCGGAAACGGCACGTGCATCGGGATGGACCTTTCCGTACAACCCGGCCAGTCCGCCGTGACCCGGCCAGTAGGCGACCAATTCGCCACCGGCGTCGACAACGGCTCGAGTCATCGAGAAGATGTGCGCATGGTCGAGCCCCATGGCGGCGAACTGCAGGCGGGGTTTGTCGCGAGTCGTCATCGGCTCAGGTTACACTGGATCCGCGAAAAACAGACTGCCCGGCGAGATCGAATTCGAGTGATTCGCTCGTCGAATCACCGAAAGTGAATTCCGTGACCCGACGCGATCGCCAGCGATTCGGAAAGGGAGCACGACATGTTTCGATCGAGGTCGATGGCAGCCGCACTCGTGGTCGGCGTTGTGAGCTTGGTGGCGGCGGCCCCTTCCTCAGATGCGTGGAGGGTCCGGTTTCCCGACGAACTGAAGCGTGTCAACGGTCTCAGCGCCGCGGCCGTGATCGGAAACTACCTGTTGATCGCATCCGACGAGACGACCGAAGTCCTGGTTCTCGAGCGAACCGGCGACGAAGGATCGTTCAAACTCGGCTCATCGATTCAGTTGCCGGTCTCGCGCAAAGGAGAAATCGACATCGAGGCAATCGCCGCCAGTGGTAACACGATCTACGTGGCGGGATCCCATTCGCTGGGCAGAAAAGAACTCACGAAAAAACGAACCCAGGCCGAAAACCGCGCACGCTTCCAGCAGGTCAGACATCAGCGAAACCGGGATCACATCTTCCGCTTCGAGTTCGATCCCATTTCCGGCGCT
>JAJDAM010000855.1 GCA_029261905.1 Deltaproteobacteria bacterium | reverse complement strand
CCCGGACAAGTGCAGCCGATGGCTCTACCCAGAGCATCGTGTTGCGGAAGCGGGTCTCCGCGATGGCTGCGCGCGAATGTCATCGCGATGTAGAGGATCGGGACGAGGACGAAATAGAGCCAAGCGCCCTCCGAGAATCGCTCCTCGAAAATCACGAATGTCGCGGTCGTCGTCAGCAGAGAGGCGACGATTACGCCGGAAAGCTGACTGAGGTTCGTTCCCGAGACAGTCTTCCGACCGCGGACCCACAGCCGTTTCGTCGCGGCCCAGCCTGTCATGCTGAGCAGCACGAAAACACCGGCAGCGTAGAGCGCCAGGTATGTGCCTTCATGGGTGCCGAAGAGTCCGAAGCAGAAGACCGCCACACCGACTGCAACCCAGATGATGCGCTGCGCGATCCCGCGCGAGTTCGCCTCTCCGAGCCAGACCGGGAGATAGTGGCGGTGACTCAAGCCATGACCCAGGTGAGCAATGCCCTGAAGGGCCGTCGCACACGCAGACAGAAGAACCGCTACACCGATGAGCGTGCCCGCGTAGGACATTGGCGCCGGCAGGAGCGCGTCCATCGTCTGCGTAAACACCGAGACCTCGGTATTGCTGGGATCGGAAAGAGCGAGGATCGCCGGTCCAACGATCAGCATCGTGAGCGCCGTGCTCCCCATGATGATGACGAGGCTCCGAAACGCGAGCCGACTCCGCTTGCGCGCCGGGCCGTCGTAAGCCGAAACCAGATTCGCGAACACTTCGATCCCGGTCATCAAGGCGAGAATGCGCGCATAGCCACCGAGGGTGAAGCCGAGATAGTCGCCCTGAAAAGCGCGCAGATCGAGGCTCGGAAGCTCGAGACCGTACCGGAGCAGCACTGCCCCGATCATTACCCAGAGCAGAACCAGCACCCCGGCCGTAGCAGGCCCAAAAGCAATCATCGCAACCCGCGGGCCGGCTGCCACGAGCACCACGGTTACGAGAGAAAGCGAAACCGCGACCAGAAGTCGCGCATCGAGCCCCGCGACCTCGGCCCTGAGTGGCGCGAATCGGTCCGCCAGGAAAGTCACGAGTGCAGACATGCTGACCAGAAACGTCAGGGTGTATTCAATGAACGTGATGCCCGCGTTCGTCTTTGCCGCCCACGGACCGAATTCCTCTTCGCTCAGGCCGCTGCCGCCCGTTCCATCGGTGACCCAGCGCATCACGAGTCGGTACAGGATCGAGACCGCTGCAACGCTGAGGACGACGAGCCAGATGCTGGCACCGAACGTGACGTGCGCGACACCGGCAGGGACGATCAACGTGAGGAAGGGACCAAAAACGTAGAGCGGAGAAGTCGCGGGGTCGCCCCCCGCCGCCAACGCGCCTTCGATCGAGTTCGAGAGCTTTGGCTGGGTACTCACTCGAATCGTGCTCCCGTCTTCGGTCTCGCCCGAATGATTGATACCCTTACCAGGTATATGTATCCTAGATCTGCGGCACTGGACGTGCAAGCGCACCAGCTATGGCTTCGAATCGAATGGAACGTGGGATTTCGCAGAGGATGGATCGAACGAGATGCTAGATGAAGAAACGAAGCGCAAAGTCGACGCTGCGTTGAAACGCATCGCAGGGCAGATTTCCGGGATCCAGAGAATGATCGACGAGGAGCGCTACTGCGTAGATGTGTTGCATCAGGTCTCGGCCGTGGAGGGAGCGATCGATCGTGTCGGCCAGTTGATTCTTGGTTCTCACATCGACACATGCGTCGCCACTGCCCTCGAGAGCGGAAACCCGAGGACCAGCAGGAAAAAGGCTCAGGAGCTGAAGGAGGTAGTGGGTCGGTTCCGTCGAATTCGCACCTAGTCGAATCCCGAACGGTGGCCAGGTAGCCCGACGGGATATGGCTGGATTCTTGAAGCCTGCTTCCATCCCTCCCTGTTCTCGTCAGAGCGGGTGGTACCGGCGCGCGCGTCGACTCGCGAGCAGGCTGAGCACCACGAGAGCAGTAGCGGCGAGCAATTGCGCGTCCGGCTCCGGGGCTGGTGTCGCGATCTCTGAGTCGAGCGAGGCGAAGGTTCCACCGAAGGCCACCATGTGATCGGTGGCTCGCTGCCCGTCGTGGCAGGACGAACAGACCGCCGTGACCGGTGAGATATTCAGGTCGTCCGAGGCATCGGTCACGTCGGCCCCGGTATCGACCGTCGATGGCGTCGTCTGCCAGGCGTCGTCGGTGCTGTAGGTGCCGGGCTTGTGGCAGGTCAGACAATTCGCGTTGTTGCCGATGAAGTGAACCCCGGAATAGTCGTGAACGTTCCCGCCGAAGCCGTAGATGACCACCGGTTGCTCCAGATCCCCGCCCATGTGGATCTGATGAATCATCCGCTTCATGTCGACCGACTGTTCGACCTTTCCGTCGAGCGCCATGCCGGGATCCGCTGGCCGCTGACGAATGTCCGTCGCGTTCGCATTGTGACATTGCACGCAGACCTGCATCTCGCCGGTGCGGTTGTTACCGTGTAGGGCGAGACCAGCGCCACCCGAATCGTGACAGGCGTTGCACTTGTTGATGTCGACGACGTCGCGGCGCACTTCGAGCGGCGCGCGCGCCTCGAGGTTCACGAAGCGGACCGGGCTCCGGACCGGAATCTGAACGTAGCTCCCATCTCCCAACACGTTCGCGTTGGGGTGTCCTTCGAGCGACACGGACGCACCACCGAAACCGAAGGTCGAGACATCGAGCACGATCCGATAGCTGCCGTTTCCGAGATCGGTGACCGTGTTGCCGACATCGAGGGCAGACATGCTGACGGGCTGGGCGGGTGCCGGCGTACTACCACTACCTTCATTCGTGTAATCATCGGTGGCCCATGCCACGTTGAGGACGAGCCGGCCGCCGTTGAGCCACTGGGGCGCGGTTGCCAGGTTCATCTTCTGGCCGTCGCGCGTGACCGAGTAGTCGACTGTGAGCGTCTCTGCGGCGCGGTCGAACGTGGCACTCTCGATCGCGATGCCATTGCCGGGCCCGCGGTACAGCCCGCCCTCCTGTTCGCGAGCGAGCCCCTGATGAACCGTCGCCACCGGACGCAGCGCCGGAGTAATCGCTCCTTCGGCCGGATGACAGTTGCTGCAGAAAGTATTCGTCAGCTGCTGGCCACCGGACCCGTGATTCTCCCCGGTAGCGAAGTTCACGTCGTCGTGGCAGGAGCCGCACGCCTCGCGATTGGGCTCCGTCCTCCAGTTGTCCGCGTCTGACGGACCAGCCTGGTGACACGAAGTGCAATTGTCGATGTCCCGCGTGAAGTTGACATTGTCAAACTCCCCATCGAGCCATACCTGGGTGAGCTGAGATCCATAGTGAATCTTATGGACGAGAGTCGTCATTCCGGTGTCGGGATTGCGATCGGGGTTGTGGCAGGTGACGCAATACTCCACCTCGGTCCGGCCACCGTGCTCCCGGAGCTGAGTGTCGCTCGTCGTGCCATGACAGCCGTTGCAGGTATCGGTTCGGACGATGTCCCGAGTAAGGCTTGGTGGCGTCGCGCAGTCGTTGGCCGTCATCAGGTCGGCGTCGAAGTCGCACCAGCCGTTGCCCGGCGGGATGTCGCCCGCGAAGATCTGGATGGCAGCGCGCAAAGTCTGACCTGCCTGGACCGGCACTGTCGTTGGATCGAACACGGCGCTGTAGCGATACGAGCCGCCACCGAGAGACTGGAATACGCCGCCTTCCGTGAAGCGCTCGTATGCGATCCGTTTCCATTCGCTCGGATCTCCAGCCGAGTCCGGATCCATCGGGTCGAAGCCCGGCTCGAGTACAGCGAGAGTGAAGCGGCCATCCGAATCGAAGATGTTCGTGACATCGGCACCATTCTCGTCCGTGACGCCGAACTCGATCACCAGGCTCGCCCCAGTGACGTCGACCAACGTCGGCGCGACATTGATCTGCCGATAACCCGAGAGACTCGCCGGGCCGGACGGATGGAGATCGACGTAGTGAAGATCGCCGAGGTTGCTGTTGTTGCCGACCGGGGCCGGCTCGCCCAGGGCGTGGCAACCGATACAACCCTCGACAGAAGGCCCTTGGCTCTGCGCACTGACGTCGGGGGCAGCGATCCAAACGAACACCAGCACGGACACGATGGCACCGCAAGACGAAGCGGTTGCCTGCTTGATCCGTTTGATCACTCGAGCCATCTCCTATCTCCCATCCAACTCCCATCCAAATTGGCGGGAAGAATCATTTGCGCCCCATCGGTTCTCCGTCACTTGTGTGTAGAACCGTCCGACGCCTCAGCGCTTCGAGGTCGTCGGGGTTATCCGAGACAAGATCGATACTGCGCGAGCCCTCGACGGGCTCGACACGGACACCTTGCAAATAGAGCGGACACTCCTGCATGCCGACACGCCCGCGAGAACGGGCGAAGGCCAGATGACAACGCATGTGAGTGATCGCGGCGTCGGGATCGGTCCCCTCCGAGAGTCTGACCCGGACACCATTGGAGATATCCTCGAGGCCATCGACCTGGCCGAGTAGCGGGCAGGCGACCCGGATCTCGGGTGTGAAAGCGCCGCACTCAGCCTCCTCGAACTCTTCGAGAATCCGAGCCGCCTCGAGGTGCTCTCGGGCCCGCTGCTGCTGGAATCGAGCGAGTCGCCGGTATACGTCTGTCGAATTGTATTGCTCGATGCCCTCTGGGTGACCGAACCGTTCGTCGCTCGCGTTTCCGACCCGCACATCGGACCGGCGTGCGTGCTCGCGAGCCTGACGCTCGAGTTCGGCAGCTTGCTGCCGATGATCGTCGGAGCTCATGGCGTCTGGTTCGGTCCCAGGACCGATTCCGCCGCAGCCGAGCAAGAACAACAGCACGATCGAACAACGAGTCGGGATCTGACGGTGTGCCCAGGAATGAGATCTCTCTTTGTCCTGCCGAGGTGCCATCTGATTCGGGACATCTGCACAACGGCGATGCCGCTTCATCCAACCCGGGTGGACTTCTTGTTTGCTGACACCCGGTTCTTTGGAGGAATGCTCCATGGGCTTCGGCGGCGTCGTTGGACGTCCGTCCTCACTCTTGGCGCTTGGCGCAGTTGGGGTAAATCCAAGCTACCGAGTACTACGGAGCCGCCCCGAAAGCGTGACATCCCCGCAGCCGTTCGAGACGAAGCTGGGTAAACAAGGTCGCTGGCGCACGCATTGAAGTGGAGCCAGAGAGATCGTGTGTCACTTCGCCACGGAGAGGCCGTATTAGCTCACTGGAAATGCCGCGATCGTTCGAGCGCGATTCGGGGTGGGGCAATTTGGAGTAGGGCAATGGATGACGCGGCACAGATTTCGATTGTCCAGAAACTGGTCGGCCTGAGTCAGGCCGACTGGAAGTACGCCGACCTCTATCTCGGAGAAGCCGAAGCGGCCCTGGCCCCCTTGTGCACGCGGGAACACTTCCGCGGGTTTCAGGGTCGGCAGAAGCGTGTCACCCAGTTGACCTCGGATCTGCGTCGCGCGATCCGGCTAGGTGATTGGCCGACGGCCGAGCAACTGGCATGCGAAGGGAGCGAGCTTCGGAGCCGGGTCGCGCAAACCAGCGGGCTCGTTTCTTTGGCGGAAAAGGTCTACGGAAAAAGATCGCTCGACGCCAGCACCACTACCCTCGCGCTCAGCGGCGCCGTCGCCCAGCCTGCCTCCTTTCTGAAACGGGAGATCGACCGTCTGAGCGGCGACCTTCGGGCAGTCGCGGGGCAGGCCGGAACAGATCGCGGATTCTGCGAACGGCGTGCGGAGGAGTTCGACCGCCTCGTCGTCGATCTGCCGGCGGATCCACCCACGCGAATCGATCCTTCCGATCTGCGGGATTCGGCCCTGAGCGCCGCAGACAGTGCGGACTTCGCCGCCGTCCTTCGAATCGCGAGAAGCGCGACGCACAGCGGGTTGGATCGGTTGGGGCGCATTCGTGCACCGCGTCCTGCCTCGGGGTGGATCGAGCGACTCGCCGATCCGATTCCAACGCTTGCTATCGCGCGCGCCACGGAACTCGGGTTCGAACCAGCAGAACTCGAGCCGAACGTCGCGTTCAACGAATATTTGAGCTGCTGTTGTGCCGATCGCGCGGTCCTCCCGTCGCATCCCTTGCTCGACGAGCGGCAGAAGCTCGAAGCCTGTACATGCGGCCACGCCTGCCCTCCGGAGATCGGGAACGACCTGAAGCGCAGCCTCGACGCGTTCCTGGTACACCCGTACCTGACGTCCGCGGGGACCCGATACCTGCCGTGGTTCGGGCGCGAGACGCTTCTCGTTGAAGTATTTCCCGAGGAGCAACCCGATGCGAAAACGCCGCTTCTGGAGGCGCTGTCGCTTCCTCGCCGTCGAGGACTCGCCCGCCTCGACATCGAGGACGCCCTGCTGTCGCACGGACCGCAGGTGTGCCTGAACCTCGGGCTCGACCCAACTGCCTACCGAATCATCTGCATCCCGTTCGATGTCTACAAGCGACTGTCCGATCGCATGGGCTGGGGGGCTCAGCGGCTTTGGACTCACCTCGACGGATATCGGGTCAGCCGCGACCTACAGCTCTTGGGGCTGGTTGGAGGAGACATCCAATTCGGCGGCGCCGATGACCTTTGTAGCGTTGGGAGAACTTATGACCCCGAGCGCATCACGGCTCGGTTTGCAGTGGTGCGGCGAGACCGTTTCGAAGCCCGCGAACACAGGGACACCGAGTGATGTCGATCGCGGCGCCCATTGCGAGGGCCTCGAGATGCGCCGGGGTCACACCGGCCCATTGCAAGATGCGTGGCCGCACGTCGGGTGTGCTCTTCGCGGTATTCACGAGTTTTCTTGCGTGCGCAGCGTTCCCACCCTCGAGCGGCGAGCCGTCGGCAGCGAAAGCTCGTGAAACAGCGTATCGCGTCGCCATCGCTCCAGTGACGCTCGCAATCGACGTCGAGCGGCGAAGTGCGACAGACCCTACGCGATACGCAGATGCCGCGACGCATGTAGGCCACTATCTCGCAGAAGCACTACTGGAACGTGGGTTCGAAGTGGTGCCCGCTCATGACTCCATGGACGTTCTGGCCGACCTGCCCCGTACGCCAGACTTTCACCGCGATGCATCTCGGCTCACACGCGCCGCCGTCGAGCGCCTCGACGTGGATGCCCTCCTCCTGGTCGAAGTGACTCGCTGGGAGCAGCGCAACGCGTTGCAACGACGACCGACACCAACGGCGGTCGGCTTTCGCGCGACCCTGCACAAGGGCTCCAATGGATTCCTTCTCTGGTCGGGCGCATTCTCGGAACGCCAGGTTTCGTTTTTCGAAAGCCCGTGGCGATCGCTTCAATACCCAGGTATGAGCACGCGATGGCTATCGGCGACCGAGCTTGCGCGCTGGGGCGCGCGAAGCCTGGTCGATCAGCTTCCGATCTCGTCGGTTGAGCAGTAGACGGTGTGTGCGATCGGCAGCCACCGTCACCTGGTTCTGTGCGCGCGCGTAGTACCGTACCGAGGTCAACCGCGATGACAGAATTCAAATCGCCAAGCCCGCATACTCGACCGAGCCAATCGCTGAACAGGGTTGATGTCCCGTTCGCGTCGTCTGTGCTTCACCCCACCGACTTTTCCGCGGCGAGCGGGCGCGCCTTCGCTGATGCGCTCGCGATCGCGGTGTTGAGCAATGCACCACTCGACATCCTTCACACGGGTCCGTCGTTCGCGGAAGACTGGGAGCGGTTTCCGGCTGTCCGGAAGACTCTCGAGCGCTGGAGCCTACTTCCGCCAGACAGTCCGCGCTCCGCTGTTCTCGAGCGACTCGGTGTAGCGGTGACGAAGA
>JAJDAM010000854.1 GCA_029261905.1 Deltaproteobacteria bacterium | reverse complement strand
TGGGCGAGGCGGGTTCCTAAACCTCCGCACAACACAACGGCATCAATCTGGCGGAGTGGAGGGTTTGTCATTTATTACAGAGATTATCGGGCGTGATGTCGGGCTGGTCGGCCAACAGCAGCAGCACTGCGTCGAACGTGGGATCGGTCGCTCGGCTGACTGCGTCGACGCCGCAACGAATCGAGTGGCTCATGCCCGCGTGCCAGTCTGCGGCGAATCGGATGGTTGCAGGCAGTTCGGCCAATTCGGATCGAATCGCGTCGAGGTGTTGGCCCGCGATCACGAATAGCGCGCTGCAACGCGATTGCAGCGCGATCTCGCTCGCGTGCTTCACGAGGCTCCGTCCGCGCAGCGCGATCAGTTGTTTGGGCTCGCCCATCCGCGTGGATCCACCGGCGGCAAGCAGCACGGCCGCGACTTTCGAATCGCGGGAGCCATCGCGCGGAGGACTGCCCGGCGATGTCATTGCAGACATCCGCGATGGGGAACAGCGCAATGCAAAAACCGGGGCATCCGGCGATTCTATGCGGTAACTCGACGAGAATCGCCCCACCGGACCCATGCCGCAAACGACCGCGATACAATGTCGACTCCAATCGGCAATCGACGGCCGAAAAACGAACGACACGGTGGATCATGAAGACGAAATTCCAACAGCCAAGGACCCCTGGACAGCGCCGGTGGGCTGGTTGTCTTGGCTCGATCGCTCTTGCATGGCTCGTTCTGGTGATCGCGGGCTGTTCCGAGGATCCCGCTGATACTCGCTCTGGAGGGGGTCCCACGGGCGCATCCGGCGATCTCAACGTCATCGTCATCACGCTCGACACCACTCGCGCCGATGCGCTCGGTTCGTATGGACAGGAGCGCCCGACGACTCCCAATTTGGATCGTGCCGCAGCGAAGGGCGCGCGGTTCGTTTCTTGTACGACCTCGGCGCCCAGCACGCTGCCGGGGCACAGTTCGATCTTTACCGGGAAGCACCCTCATTCTCACGGTGCCCGTGCCAACTCTGGACACGTGTTGTCCGAGGCGAATCAGACGCTGGCCGAAGTGCTGAAGTCACACGGGTATGCGACCGGCGCAGAAATTGCCGCACCGGTCATCGGCGCGCATACGAAGCTCGATCAGGGTTTCGACGTCTACCGCGATCTCAAGTTCGGCGACATCGAAAAGAAGCACGTGACGTTCGCGAAACAAGCGGAGGAAACGCCGACCGAGATCCCGGAGCGGGATGCGTCCGACATCACGAAACACGGCATCCGATTTCTTCAGCAACACCGCAACGAGAAGTTCTTCTTGTGGTTGCACTACTTCGATGCCCATCAGCCGTATTCGCCTCCGTTGCAGCACTTCCAGCAGGTCGGAGGCAGCGACTATCACGGAGAAATCCGCTACATCGACGAACAGATCGCCCGCGTACTCACAGAACTCGACGGACTCGGGCTGACCGAACGGACGCTGGTCGTACTTACGGCAGACCACGGTGAGGGTCGAGGGCAGCACTCGGAGCCGACACACGTGTTCTTCGTGTACGACACGACGATGCGCGTTCCGCTGCTGATGTGGGGGCCGGAAATTCCGGCGGGGATCGAGATCGAATCGCCCGTGCGCACGATCGACATCGCGCCGACGATTCTCGATCTGCTCGGTCTGCCGCCGCTCGACATCGCGCAAGGTGTATCGCTGCGTCCGCTGCTGACCGGCGCATCGCAGGATATGGAATTGGTTGGATACGGTGCGTCGATCGATCCGTATACGGTACTCGGCACGTCGATCATCCGGTTCCTACGCGTCGGGCGCTGGAAATACATCCACAAAGTCAATCCGGAGCTCTACGACCTGGTCGCCGACCCGGACGAGACGAACAATCTGGCGGCCGCCGAACCCGAGATCGTTCAGCGAATGCAGCTGCAGTTGCGCGATCTGATTGCGACCGCTCCACCGAGCCCGAGTGACTCGCAGCAACCGATCGACGAGGAGCAGGCCGCGCAGCTCGAGGCGCTGGGATACATCGTGGCCGAAAGCTCCGAAAAGCTGGGCGATGAACTCTCGCTTCTCGAGCTGACCGGCGACGACCCGAACGACAAGGTCGAGGACATGAAGCTGATCGCGGCCGGTGTCGGCAGGATGAAGTCCAAAAACTACGCCGAAGCGGCCGAGCTGTTTCGGACCGTAGTCGATCACAACCCGAACAAGGCTCCTACGATGCTGAAGCTGATCGAAGCGCTGAAGGAGCTCGGCGAAATCGATGAGCGACGCAACCTGCTGGAGCGAGTGATCGCGATCGATCCGGATCGGGTCAGTCCGTATGTTTCGCTCGCCCAAATGAGCTTCGAGGCGGGGGACGCACCCGCTGCAGAACAGCTGCTCGAAGTGGCGCTCGAAAAGGACCCCTGCGCGATCTCTCCGAGAGCCACTCTCGCCTATCTCGCCGACCTCAGGAAGGATCATCAGCGGCACGTCGCGGTGCTTCGCGGCGGCCTGGGCGACTGCAATCCCAGTGATGAGTTCTTGAACAACTACGCCTATGCGATCGCCACGACGCCTCGGGACGACGACCGTGACGGTGCCGAAGCGCTGCGGATCGCCACACAGATTACGCGCGGCCCCAAGGGAGATCGTCCCGACTTTCTCGACACGTTGGCCGCCGCCTATGCGGAAACGGGTGACTTCGACCGCGCAATCATCGCGTCGAAACGAGGCCTGGTGCTGCTCGAATCGAAGGGCGCATCCAAAGAGTCGATCGCCGAAGCCCAGGCGCACCTCGACTCGTTCGAATCGAAGCGGCCGGTCCGCGCAAACTAGGTGCCAGACTCCGCGCAGTCGGGTCTACCCGATGTTGGTGGCACGGTCTTTCCAGTAACGGTCCCGCAATAACCGTGTGTACAGCTTTCCGGTGGGATGGCGGGGAAGTTCGGATTCGAAATCGATCGAGCGCGGGACCTTGTAGTGAGCCAGGTGCTCCCGCGCGAACGAGAGGATCTCGGCTTCCAGTTGCTCACCTGGTTCGAAACCGTCGCGCAGCTCGATCGCCGCCTTGACGCTTTCGCCCCATTCGTCGTCGGGAATGCCGAAGACCGCGACGTCCGAAACGGCTGGATGCTCCTGCAATGCCTGCTCTACCTCGACCGGGTAGATGTTGACGCCACCCGAGATGATCATGTTCGAGGCGCGGTCCGCGAGGTACACGTAGCCATCGGGCTCGACACGGCCGATGTCGCCGATCGTGAAAACGCCCGGCGAAAGGAACGCTTGTGCGGTCTTTCCCGGATCACCGTGGTATTCGAAAACGCGGTCGACCTGCTTGTGGTGGCAATACAGCTGGCCCGTTTCGCCGGCCGGCAACCGCTCGAGCTGGTCGTCGACCGCAAAGATCTCGAACTGGGGTAGCGCTCGACCGACGGTCCCCGGGTTGGCGAGCCAGTGTGCGGAGTCGACCAGCGTGTTCACGCCTCCCTCCGTGGCGCCCCAATATTCGACGAGGATCTCCCCCCACCAATCGATCATCTGTCGTTTGACCGAGACCGAGACGGGGGCCGCACCATGCAACACCAGGTCGAGTGACGCACCGCTGAACCGTTGCCGCGCCTGTTCGGAGACCCGCAGCAGTCGGACGAACATGGTCGGGACGAGGTGCGTGTGTCTGACGCCGTGCCGATCGATCAGCTCGAGCGCCAACTCGTCGTCCCACCGCGGCATGATCAGGATCGGAGCGCCGTTGGCCTGGTCGTAGATTGCGAACATCAACGGTGCCGCGTGATACATCGGGCCGGTGATGAGGTGCGGGCCGCTGCCATCGAGTCCGACGTTGTTTCCCAATTGACACATGTGCGAAAGCGCCGCGCCTGCGCTGGCCGGCCGGGCACGTTGGACGCCTTTGGGGTGGCCGGTGGTTCCGCTGGTGTAGATCATGCTGCCACCGGCCGGACCATCGAGGTCGACAGGCCGATTCGACGCGCTCGCCAGCGCCGCCTCGAAATCCGGGCCAGCCAATACGACATCGGGTGCGCCGGCGTCGCGCGCGATGGCCCCGAACCGGTCGTCGCTGAATACGAGCTTCGCACCCGAATCCGCGATGATGTAGGCGATCTCCTGCTGTCCGAGGTGCCAGTTCACCGGAGTGATCCACAACCCGGCGAGTACGGCGCCCAGCACCAACTCGATGTATTCCACCCGATTGCCCATCAGGATCGCGATCCGATCGTCCGGTTCGAACCCGCGAACCTCACGCAGGTAATGGGCGATGCGAAAGCTGCGATCGACGAGTTCCGACCACGTCCGCGTGGAATGAGTGTCGTCGTCGGCGATCGAATCGGGATCGCTACGGGCCAGATCGAGAAGCATCGCCAGCCACACTAGCCCGACCCGGCACATCTGAGGGAATCGCCAGGGCCCCCGCCGGCAAGGCGCGCCGGGCGAAGGCGTACAAGCCGTACGTCGAGTCCGGCGTAACGCTGCCGGCGGGGTCCCTGGCGATTCCCTCGCTAGAGTCTGGTGATGGATCTGGCTGCGCTGCCCTCGATCAACGCGACGCTCAATGGCATCGCCACGATGCTGCTGGTCGTCGGCAGGGTTCTGATTCACCGCAAGCGGGTCGACGCTCACCGACGCGTGATGATTTCGGCGTTCTCTGTCTCCACGTTGTTTCTCGCGCTCTATGTACTGCACAAGGCGTCGCGCGGGTTCGAGAGCCTCACCTACAACGCGACCGGTGGCGTCAAGGCGCTGTATCTCGCGATTCTGTTCAGCCATCTCACGCTGGCGATGATCGTGCCGGTTCTCGCGATCATGCTGTTGCGATACGGGTTGAAGGGCGAGATCGCTTCGCATCGGCGGCTGGCGCGCATCGCCTGGCCGATCTGGATGTACGTTTCGATCACGGGCGTGGTGATCTACGTAATGCTCTACCAACTCAACCCACCGATCGTCTGAAGCCCGCGTCTGACGGCGCACCCGATGGCGGCACCATGAAGGACGTTGCGATGCCTTCCCGCTGTAGGGAATGGGATTGCGAGCATCGGCTAGGGCGATCTGCCCCGTTTCCGGGAATCAGCGACCATCGCGTCTGTCGTCCCGCTTAATGCGAGGCTCCACAACCGCGTTTGGCGGCTTGATTCATGGCGTTTCCGGCCGTTTCGCCTTGAGGATCGGCGGGAGATTGGCTAATCCTCCGCACCGGCAGGACTTTTTGGGCGCCGTGGTAGTAGCGCGCGACGCCTCAGCAGGACGGGAGTAGTAGGCGAGCGTCCAATCGCATGTCGTGCAGGGTCGGTTTCTCCGGCGAGTCCGGGGTCGGCGACGGGAAACAAGAGAACTCGAGAGAACTCTCGAGATAACTACAGGGCGATGCGGGACAAGGGCTTGGTTCGAGGGGCGATACGAGGGATGGCGATGTCAGTATCGGGAAAATTCTGCGCCGCGGCGGCACTGGCCGTGAGTCTCGGCATAGCCGTAGGCGGCGCGTCACTTGCGCGAGCCGACGAGCGAGCTGCGGAACTGTTCCAGTTGTGTGCCACCTGCCACGGTGACGACGCGTCCGGCAACTTTCTCTACGGAGCACCCGCGATCGCCGGAATGGCGGAGTGGTCGGTCAAGACCCAGCTCACGAAGTTTCGCGACGGCCAGCGCGGAATGCACTTCGACGACATCTTTGGCATGCGAATGCGCCCAATGGCACTGACGCTGCGGAGCGACGAGGACATCGATCGGGTCGCCGCGCACGTCGCCTCCATGCCTGCCACCCGCCCCGAGGCCGAACTGCACGGCGGCGATGCAGCGAACGGAAAGACCCTGTACGCGCCGTGCGTCGCCTGCCATGGAATGGACGGTGAGGGCCGCGAACAGCTGTCGGGTTCGCCGCTGGCAAACGTGAGCGATTGGTACCTGCTCCGTCAGCTCGAAAATTTCAAGGCCGGCGTTCGCGGCGGTCGACCGGGCGATCAAACCGGCGCGATGATGCGTGCGATGTCCGGAACGCTGTCTGACGAGCAGGTGATGAAGGACATCATCGCCCACATCATGACGCTCGCGAAGTGACGCGGTAGCACGGGCCCCCCGCGGTAGTTCTTGCAAGAACTCTGTCGGTAACCCTCGCAGCAAACCTCGAAGCAACTCAGAGGAACACCATGGCAAAGGCATTTTCATCTGACGAATTGGTGAACCGAACCTTCGGAGTCACGATGGTGGGCGTGGGTCTGTTCATCGCTGCCGTCTTTCTCTTCATCCTTTAGGAACGCGCGATGATCGATCGATACCTCGTAGCCCTATCGACCTACGCAAGTGACATCGACGATTTGATCCTGTTGATCGGGGTCCTGGTGGGCTTCTGGTTCATCCTGTGCGAGGTCGCCTTCTTCTATTTGATCTGGAAGTTCCGCGCCAAGGAAGGCGTTCGCGCGCAGTACATGAGCGGTGAGGATCCGAAGCACAAGCGCTGGATCACCTGGCCCCATCTGCTCGTGTTGGTCTGCGACCTGTTCATCGTCGTCGGCGCGGTTCGCGTCTGGTACGACGTCAAGCAGAACCTGCCCGAGCCGTACGAGACGGTGCGCGTAATCGGCCAACAGTGGGCTTGGAGCTTCGTTCACGCCGGTCCCGACGGGAAGATCGATACCGCAGACGACATCAAGACCGTCGACGAGCTGCACATCCAGGTCGGCAAGGTCTATCACTTCAAGCTCGAAGCGCGCGATGTCCTGCACAGCTTCTCGGTACCGGTGTTTCGCTTGAAGCAGGACGCGATTCCAGGACGAATCATCACCGGCTGGTTCGAAGCAACCGGCACGGGTGAATACGACATCCAATGCGCTGAAATTTGTGGCATCGGGCACGGTGTGATGGCCGGTCGAATCATCATCGAATCGGCCGAAAAGCACGCCAGCTGGGTGTCGAGCCAGAGTCCGATCTCTCTGGCAGCTGTCGCTACGCCCTAGTCGGCTGCCAACGAGGAGAAGTATGGCCGAGTCCATTCCCGCAGAAGCAACTCACGCCCACGATGACCACCATCACGGTGAGCAGAGCTTCTGGAGTAAGTACGTCTTTTCCACCGATCACAAGATGATCGCCATGCAATACATGTTCACGGGCATGGCGATGGCGATCATCGGTGGTTACATGGCGTACGCGTTCCGGATGCAGCTCGCGTTCCCGGGCATGGACGTGCCGGGCTTCGGCCTGGTATCGCCCGCGAACTACAACGCGCTGGTCACCAATCACGGCACGATCATGATCTTCTGGGTCGCAATGCCGGTGCTGATCGCAGCGTTCGGAAACTATCTGATTCCGCTGATGGTCGGCTGCGACGACATGGTGTTTCCGAAAATCAATCGGCTGAGCTATCAGATTTTCTTGATCAGCGCGATCGTGCTGATCGTGTCCTTTTTCGTTCCGGGAGGCGGGTTCGGCGGAGCCTGGACCGCGTACCCACCGCTATCCGCGAAGGCGGAATACAGCCTGACGCCACTCGGGTCATCGATATGGCTCGTTGCAGTAGCTCTCGAATTCGTCGCGTTCCTGCTCGGCGGAATCAACTTCGTGACGACCGCGATGAACTCGCGCGCCCCCGGAATGAAGGTCTATGACATTCCGATCGTCGTCTGGACGATCATCGTCGCAAGCATCCTGTTCATGGCTTCCGTGGGACCGCTGTTCGCGGGTGCTGTGATGCTGTTCATGGATCAGAACATCGGGACCGCGTTCTTCGATCCGGATAAGGGCGGCGATCCGATCCTGTGGCAGCACCTGTTCTGGTTCTTCGGCCACCCCGAAGTCTATGTCGTGCTGCTTCCGGCGATGGGTATCAGCGCCGAAATCATCTGCACCTTCGCCCGCAAGAAGATGTTTGCCTACAAGACGTTCCTGTACACGATGTGGGCGACGGGAATTCTGAGCTTCACAGTCTGGGCGCATCACCAGTTCGTCGCCGGCATCGACCCGCGTATGGCCCACATCTTCACCGTGACGACTCTGCTGATCTCGATTCCGATCGCCGAGATGTGCTTCATCTACATCGCGACGTTGTACGGCGGTTCGATCACGTTGACGACGCC
>JAJDAM010000853.1 GCA_029261905.1 Deltaproteobacteria bacterium | reverse complement strand
AGCACGAGTAGCTCGCGAATCCCCACGAGCAGGTGACTGACGGGATTCAAGACTGCCATCAGAGAAAAGGGAAATGACTCCGGCGGGGGGTACACGACCGGCGTGAGAAAAAAGAAGAGCTGGATCGCGATCGGAAGCGAGATCGCAATGTCGGTATACAACATGCCCAGTGGCGTGAGCATGAGTCCGATACCGATTCCCAGCAGGACGAGCATGCACATCGCCAGTGGCGCCAGCAGCAGCCCCCATGTCGGCTGGACCCCGAAGACCACGAAGACTCCGGCGAGCACCACGAGCTTGACCAACATGTGGACCAACACCATGTAGACCGAAGAAATGACCAGGGCCTCGCGCGGAAAATTGAGCTTCGCGAGCAATGCCCTCTCGGCGGTAATCGTCCTCACTGGGGTCGTCACGCTTTCGCTGAATAGCTGCCAGAGTACGGTTCCGACCATCACGAAGACCGGATAGGGAATTTCGGTTTCACCGAAGTCGACCACACCGTTCGAGCGAAGCGCAGTGAAGAGCCACCCGGTGACGATGGGTGGCGCCAGGGCCCAGAAGAACCCGAGCAAGCTCTGACGGTACCTCGCGGTGATATCGCGGACGAAGAATCTCCAGGCCAGCTCACGGGAGGCGCGCAGGTCTTGCCACATGGCGCGGAGGAGCCTGCGCGGCGTCCGTACCTGCGATGCAGTCGAATAGACCACGGCGGGCGGGTCGACGAGCGGGTCCAATCGCGATCTCATTGCGCGATCATCTCACTGACATCGATGGGTGGGGGGGCGACGACATGCGGTGATGACTGCGCGTCGGCTCGGAGCCCGGCGCTCCAACAGAATCTGGAAAAGCAATCGATCACCCCTATTCTCTGCGCGAGCGCGATGCTCCGATCATTCCGGCCAACGAACGCGGAAACAATCGACTGAGATACTGTACTGAGACCAATGTACTGAGACTAAGGTACCGAGATGATGTCCTGAAATGACGTACTGAGATGTCGGCGAATCTAGTCACGATCGATCACGTCAGCAAGAAGTTCTGCCGCAACCTGAGGCGCTCACTCTGGTACGGCTTCAAGGACATCGGAGCGGAGCTGACGGGGCGCCAACGCGGGCACGCCAAGCTGCGGAAAGATGAGTTCTGGTCCCTCAGCGACGTATCGTTCAATGTCGAGCGGGGCGACACCATCGGCTTGATCGGTCGCAATGGCGCCGGAAAGACGACGTTGCTCCGGATGCTGAACGGCCTGATCAAGCCCGATGCCGGCCGAATCGAGATCCGGGGGCGCATGCAGGCCTTGATCGCCCTCGGCGCCGGTTTCAGCCCCATCCTGACCGGTCGGGAGAACATCTACATCAACGGCTCGGTCCTGGGTATCTCCACCGCTGAGATCAATCGGCTCTTCGATCAAATCGTCGAATTCTCCGGGATCGAGGAATTTCTCGACGCACCGGTCCAGACCTACAGCTCGGGAATGACCGTTCGACTCGGTTTCGCCGTGGCCGCTCACCTAGACCCCGACATCCTCCTGGTCGACGAGGTGCTCGCGGTCGGGGATGAAGGCTTCCAGCGCAAATGCCTGAACAAGATCGGCGAACTCAAGAACAACGGAACGGCGATCATCCTCATCTCGCACAACATGCACACCATCGCCACGTTCGCCGACCGGGTCGTGTTGATGGATGCGGGCAGGCACAGTTGCTTCGAAGATGTCACCGAGGGGATTCGCGCGTATCGCTCGCTCTTTGTCGACGAACAGGATTCCGACATCCAGGAAGTCTGTAGTGGGAACGACGAGATCCGATTCTTCGATGTCGACATCCCCAAACGAGAGCTGGCACCGGGCGACTCCTTCTCGATCACCATGAAGTACGAGTCCCAGTCGCACTTCGCGGACGTGGAGGCCGACCTCGCCATCTACAGCGGAGCAGAGAGCGGGTTGTACTTCCAAGCCTCGAACAAAGCCCACGGCAAAGAACTCACACTGAAAGAGGGCAGCCACGAGCTTCGACTCGAAATCAGAGACATTCCCCTGGCCGACGCACCCTGTACGGTGGCGATCGCGATCTGGTCGAAGAATCGAAGCGACCTGCTCTTCTGGTGGAGGATCCCGGCTCGATTCTCGAACGTTCCACACTCGACGGGACGGAACTTCCTCCCCGTCGCGTATGTCCAGGACGGCCAGTGAAAGAGCGGAGCGAGTTCGAGACATTCGCGCCCGGACGGCGCAGAGATAAACTCGTGGATTGGATCGGTCACGCGCCGTTCGCGCGACGCTTCCTTCCCGTCGAGAATCGGCAGCGTCGAAGAGAGGAGCGTTTCCTTCAGGCGCTCTTCCGCGAAATGATGGCCTCCCCCCTGATCCGGCCAAGAGTCGATGCCATTCTCGCGGTCACGGAACACGACTCCATCCTCGATGCGTCGCACTACGAGGCAGAGCGAGATCTTCCGGGATCCCCCCGCTTCCAGGAGAGCGGATGGTGGGTTCAGATGCTGACCCGCTATGCGTTGGGTATGCACTATGGGCAGGGAAAGCTCGTCGTCGATTCCTGCTCGGGACTCGGCTGGGGCGTCTACTTGCTGGATTCGGTGGCGAAACGGGTCGTCGCCGTCGAACTCGATCGCGCGGCTATCGAGGTCTCCGGTCGGCTCTGGCCGACAACCCGGACACATCGCGTTCGTGGCTCTGTGCTGGAACTCTGTCTGCCGGACCAGAGCCACGACGTCGTCCTGGCCATGGAGAGCATCGAGCACTTCTCGCAATCCGACATCCGACGCTATCTCGACGAACTCCGGCGCGTCCTCAAACCCGGCGGAATTCTGGTGGGAAGCTCCTCCTTCCCACACACTGTCGAGGAAGCGGAAAGACTCTGCGCCAGGAATCCCTGGCATCAACACATCTGCACCATAAGTGAAATGGAAGCGCTCCTCAATGAACGTTTTGGAAGCTGGAGCATTGCGTACAACGGCTTGTTTTTCCGGGCCCGCAAATAGCCTCCCTACTCAATGATTATTCACGACCCGGATGCGACACCGTGCACGACTCGGTAGTAGAAACCGTCCCTCTGGTGACCGTTCTGATGCCGGTGCACAACGGCGAACGGTTTCTCGCCGAAGCAATTGAGAGCATTCTTTCCCAGACGTTCCAGGATTTCGAGTTTCTCATTCTGAATGATGGCTCGACTGATTCCAGCCGCTCCATCGTTGCCGGCTTCAACGACGCTCGAATCCGGTTGCTAGACAATGATCACAACGTCGGTGTCACGCGAACTCTGAATCGGGGGATTCGGGAAGCCCGAGGCCACTATCTCGCACGCATGGATGCGGACGACCTCTCGATGCCCGGACGCCTGGACGCGCAAGTAGCCCATCTCGAGTCCCACCCAGATTGCGCGGTGGTGGTGACCTTTGCACGGGTCATCGACGCCGACTCGCGTCCCATTGGCAACGCTCGCGTCGATCTATCCGCTGGCGAACTGGAGCGCGAACTACAATTTCACAATCGCATCATTCACGGCGCCGTGATGATGCGAACGGATGTCGTTCGAGGGCTCGGGGGATACGACGAGACCATGGCGCGGGCGCAAGATTACGACCTGTGGCTGCGCATCAGCGACGAGCACGCGATCCATACGCTGCCCGAGTTTCTCTATCGCTGGCGGGATCACGACCGCAGTATCAGCAGCGTGCATACCGAAGAGCAGGATCGCTTCGCGGCGCAAGCGCGCGACGCCGCACGACGGCGACGCATCGATCACGTCCTGACGCGGGTGAATCACGGTGAACTCCCTGTCACCGAGGCGATCCGAATCGTGTCGCGACGTATGCGCGACGAAGACGAATTCCGCGCGTCGCGGGACGGCCGACGAGATTGGATCCGCCGACTGACCGAACTCGTACCTGCGCTCGGTTTCGTCCGCTACGAAATTGCCGAGCGAAAGCGCCTGCGCGCGCTGCGTTCGATCGTCCGATCGTGTGCAGCTGGCGCCCACGATGCCAGCGAAGCGCGGAACCGGTTGGCAGAAATCGTCAGCGGCAGAGCTTCTTCGGACTGAGCACGACTCGCAGTGTGCGCGTCTGGGTCAGGAACCCGCAGTCAACACGGTTCAGGGTACACGCTGAACGGCCGAAGTGGCCGATCCGTCGCCGACGCAGAACTTCCCGCTCCAACTCATTCGGATACGGTCAGTATTTCCGGCTGCACCAGGCGATCTGTCTGACCGCTCCAAACGCCTCCCTCGAATTTGAAGTCGATGGACTCGCGTTTTGGATAGGTGGGAAACTCGACTACACCGTGACGCGTGAACTCGTCGCGGTACGGGTTTTTCCAGACCATCGCCGGTTTGGCCTTCTTCAGCATGGAGCGCGTGGCCCAGCGATCGCGCCAGGTCTCCTTGGGATGATCGACGATCAGGGACATCGCCACCTTGATTCCGTTGGCGGACGCGTGTTGGCAGGTCTCGATGATCTGGGCGACCTCGATTTCCTTGTTGTAGTGATCGAGCATGCGTTGGCTGCCGCTTTCGGCCCCGATGTAGATACCCTGGCAGCCGCTCTTCGCCATCAGTTCGACCAGCTCGCGGTCGGAACCGGCGTCGACGCGCGTCTCACAGGACCACACGAAGTCCACGTCGCGCTCGATCAGCATATCGCAGATTTCGCGCACTCTCTTCTGATCGGCTGTGAAGATGTCCTCTCGGAAATAGACACCGGCGATTTCGTAGGTTCGCTTCAGGTACTCGATGTCATCGACTACGCGCTCGGCACTATGCGCCGACCACAGCCGGCCCCAGATATCTCGCACCGTGCAGAACATGCACTGGTAGGGACAGCTCCGAGAAGAATTGACCAGGAAGATCGGCTGACGATCCGAGCTGAATGGCGTCGTCCACAGGTAGCTTCTCGGCTTGTCGAGGAACAGTTCGTAGTCGGCGCGCGGCAGCGCGTCGAGATCCGCGATGCGCTGAGTCTTGATGATCGTGCCCTTCGGAAATTTCCCTTCCACCAGATCGTTGATCAGGTGTTCGGCCTCGCCCTGGACGACATAATCAACGCGCGGTGGAATCGTCAGCGGGAAAGTCGACGTGTGTGGCCCGCCAAACGCAATCGGGCCCTCGAAGTCGGCCAGCTTCTCGAGGATTCGCAGTGCGTCGTCGTAGCACGGCGTGCTGGTGTAGACGCAGACGAAATCGAACTGCGAAACGTCATCGACCCATGCGTCGTGGTCGCAGAAGCGGTCGACCAGTTCGGTCGAATGCCCGTTCTGCTTCAACATCGCCGACAGGTAGCCCAGGCCGATCGGGAATCGGGCTTCCTTCATCGAAAACTCGCTCGAGCCCGAACCACCGTTGTTGATCAGGAGCACACGCATGGTTCGCCCTCGGATTCGGCTCTGTGCGAATGAACTGGCAAGAACGGGGCGCGCTTGCCCCGACGACCGCCTGAGGGTTGGATCGGAGGAACTCCGAGAAAACTGAAGAGATCTTCGCGGGTTCGCAGCCGGAGATGCACGTGGGTGGGGCGTCGGAGGTCGCCGGGGAGCCGCTATCGGGGCTCCAAGCGCTCGGGGCGACTTTGATCGCGATCGACGGCGATCAGGTGCACGTGTTCCGGATTTGCCGATAGCGACACCGGCGAGCCGGGCTTCAAGGTCCGCGCCAGGCCGCGGCCGGCCAGCAGCAGCGTGCGCAGCTCCGTACCGGCCCATTCGATCTTCACCATGACTGCAATCCCGTCGTTGAGCACCTCGGTGACACGGCCCTTGCCGATCGGATCGATCTCGCCGCGCCCCACATCGAGTTTCAGATGCTCCGGTCGGATCCCGATCCACACGCGCGTTCCCGGCTCGAGATCCGTCCTGACTGCGACCCGCTG
>JAJDAM010000852.1 GCA_029261905.1 Deltaproteobacteria bacterium | reverse complement strand
CCGGCCGGATCATCCGACGCCGCGACCCGATCGAGGTAACTGCCGAGAGCGGTGTGAAGCTTTTGGGCGCTCGCTACGAGCGGGGCATCGGATGACTCGCCGAGCATTCGTCCGATCTCTTTGTCGAGATCCTCGAGTGCTTCGATCTGATCGGCGAGTTTGGGCGATGGCACGCGGCCGTCGGGTCCCGGCAGGGGAGCCAGGAACATCGCGACATCCTCGATGATGTCGAGCTTCTGCTTCTGATTGGATGGCACGTAGTCCGCGACCGTAACGACCCTCTCGACGACATCGAGTTCACGCAAGCGCTCTGCGAGCAATTCGGCCGACTCCAGGCTCGGGGCCACAGCGTTCAGGGTCCACGGCGACGAACTGCCCTTTTCGAGCAGCTCATTGAAAGTGCGCACCGATTCACTCGACGGATCGCGCACGTTCAACGGGTTGTTGTCGAAACGCGCGCGCGGCAATAGCACGACCGCGCACAATCCCATCACCAGCGCGGCGCCGCGTATTGTCCGCGGGTAGCGGATCGGCAAGCTCGCGAATCCGCCACCGGACCAGACCAGCGATCCGGTGACTTTCCGGCCGGCCGGAACGGGCGGCAGGCTCATCAGTGCCGGAAGCAGCGTCAGGGTGCAAAACAGGCTGATGAACATTCCCACGCCGGAAATCAGCCCCAGTTCCGCCACCCCCACGAAGTCCGTGGGAACAAAGGCAAAAAATCCGATCGCGGTCGTGACCGTACACAGGAAGATCGAGCTGCCAACGTCGCGCGCGGTCTCGGATAACGCTGCCTCGTGATCGCGCCCGCTCGCCAGCAGTTCGCGATATCGCACGCAGATGTGAATACCGAAGTCCACACCGAGTCCGATGAACAAGACCGCGAAGGTCACCGAGATCATGTTGAGGTGTCCGACCGCCATTGCCGAGAAACCGGCGGTCCAAATCAAGCCGACGACGAGCGTGACCAGCGTGGAAAGGACGAGATGAATCGAGCGGAGCCCCAACATCAAGATCACTGCGACCATCACCAGCGACGCCAGGCCGGCCATACCGGCTTGCGCGCTGACGGTCTGCATCTCTTCGAACGACAGCGCGACATCCCCCGTGATCCGGACAGTCACGCCGGAATCCCCGGTAAACCCGAGATCCTCGACGATCGCGCGGACGGCCAGAATGGATCGCTTGGCGGGCTGCAGCTCGTTGAATTCGAGAACCGGCTGGACCAGCAGAAAGCGCCGGCGCGAGTCCATATCGAAGTCTCGCTGGGCCAGCACCTCCGCCCACGACAACGAAAATGGCTTGTTTTCGAGCCTTGCAGTGATGCCCTCAGCGACCCGGTCGAACAGCGATCGGAGTTGATCGCCGGACACGTCACCCTCGCGAACGGCGCGACCGCCTCGCGCCATCATCGATGCCAGTCCGCGCAATGTGCCGTCGCGCGAGAGTTCGGCGAGGTAGGGTTGAGCGGCCGCCAGGTCGTCGGCGAGGTCTTCGAGTTCGGGGGTCTTCAGATACAGAAACGCGTGGTTTTCGAAGAACTCTCCGCCGCCGGGAAGATACGCGCTGTGGAACAGCGTCGGCTCCGCCTCCAGCCGAGCCGCCAACGCGCTGGCCGCCTCTCCGGCCCGTTCCGGCGTGGGCGCATCGACGACGACGAACATGTTCTCGTACAACATCGGAAACGCTTCGTGGTACCGCCGTTCGATCTGCTTGAACGGGAGGTCCTGCGAGAACAACGACTCCGTGTCGCCGTGGATTCCCAAATGACCGGATATGAAGAACAGGATACCGATGGTCATCAGCAGCATTGCGACGGTGACCCAGATCGCAAACCGCCGCGCGGCATTCACCCACGCGGCGAGTCCTCGCCCGATTGCATCTTCGATCGAACCTTCCACGTTCGGCGCATCTCCCGGAAACCGGCCCGCGTGTGCAGCATCGGCGAAAATAGCGGGTATTGGGGGATTCGGAGTCTACCTGATGATGGCCGACGGGTCTGTGGATCCGTAGACTCGCAGCCGGCGGTCGTCGTGAGGGTGCGGGGACAACACTTCGGGACGGACCTGTGGGCGGGACCGATGGGCACTGCGAATGGTCGAATGGGTAGGAGAATTGCTTGAGTCTGCAAACGATCGAACGCGAAATCTTGCGTGCCGTATGTGTCCTGTCGGCCGTTGCAGTAGCTGGGCTCTCGACAGCCGATCAAGCAGCGACTGCGACGAAGCCCGCTGAGGTCGTCGAAGCATTACACCGCGAACTTCTCGGCGTGATGAAGGAAGCGGAGACGCTCGGCTACCAGGGGCGCTTCGAGCGCCTGAAACCCGTGCTCCACGAGCTGTTCGATATTCCATTCATGGCCATGAAGTCAGTCGGCCGCCACTGGAAGGACGTCGATGACGACAAGCGCGAACGCTTGCTGGCAACCTTCGAGCGCTTCACGGTCGCCAACTACGCGGGCCGCTTCTCCGGCTATTCGGACCAGTACTTCGAAACACTGAAGGTCGTGGAGTCGACCCACCAGACGTTTCTCGTCCACACCAAGCTCGTCACGCCGAACGGAGAAACCGTCCAGCTCAACTACCGGCTTAGGCCGGTTCAAGACGGTTGGCAGATCATCGACGTCTACCTGAATGGAACCGTGAGCGAACTCGCGCTCCGAAGGTCTGAATACTCCTCGCTGATTCAGCGCGAAGGTTTCGATGCACTGCTGACGGCGCTCGAAGAGCGGATCGTCGTGCTCGAATCCGAGAAGACGGACGGTTCGGAGCCGACCTTCTAGGGGACCGACCTTCTAGGGGACCGACCTTCTCGGAGATCGACCTTCTACGAGACCGGCCTCCTACGAGACCGGATGAGCCGGGCGAGTACCTGGTCTTAGTCGAGCCCGCTGTGATCGGGCTGCTCTATTTCGGCATTCCGATTCTGAATGTAGGCGCTGCGCAGCGCCGCGTAATAATCCACCGACGATTCTTCGAGGGCTTCCATCGCGGCCGACTTCGCCTCGAGTTCGACAAAACCGCGACCCCCACCGAGAAACAGATTCGTGGTCGGGCCAATGATGTAGGTCAGCGGTTGAAACATGAGGTCCACGATGTCACCAAAACCGTCGCGTAACGTGTTGGGTCCCAATACCGGAATGACCAGGTAGGGCCCACTGACGACGCCCATCCTCGCGAGGGTCTGGCCGAAATCCGCGTTGTGATACTCCCAGCCCGCCTCGATTCCCACGTCGAACATGCCACCCATGCCGATCGTGGAGTTGAGCAGAAAGCGTCCGAAGGTCTTGCCCGCGTCTTTGAAGCGAAGCTGCAGCAGGTCGTTGACCAGAACCGCAGGCGAATTGAGGTTGACCAACATTCTTCGCACAGTCTTGCGGGCGGGTTCGGGGACCACGAACTGGTACCCCGTGGTGATGGGAGACAGAACCCAGCGATGGACACCGCGGTTGAATTTGAACGTGGCTCGATTGGACTTCTCCAACGGATCCCAGATGACCTTCGGCTCGCCGAATTCCGAGTCTTCGCCGAACTCCACATCCAACAGCGGATCATTCCACGGATCATCCGCTGGAACCGCCTGTGGAGCATGGGTGCCGTCGACCGTGATCGCGGCGCTGGCGGAGCCGTCGGCAACCTCGGGGACCTGCGCAGCTACGGGCAGTGCGGGCTTGGTCGATCCGCTTTCGAGTTCATTCGCCCCGGCAAAGATCGGGACCGTCGTAAGCAGAACGAGCAGCGCCCATGATCGTAGGGCCGTACTCATTGCATCGTTCTCCAGGATCCCGGGGGGAGACGCGGGACTTGTCATTGCTGGGAGAGCCCTCACACCGTCCGCGCGAGGGTCGCGGGAGCTTAGGGTTTGAATGCCCTTGCGGCCAGCGGAGAGGCATCTCATCGGTTGAATCCGCTCCCATCCGGGTCCCCGCGGGAAGCCCGACTCGGTGACATGCGTGCAATCGCTCGGTAAGATCCGCCCGTCGCGGCAGGCAGTTGATTCGGCGACGGACACACCTGAGTCGCCCCCCCAGCAAAGGATGCTCCCACACCGAAGTACGTCGAAGATCGATTCGCGACGTGCTGTGCGAATCGATCAGTTGATTCGCTTTGATTGGGATTTCTGGCCAAAGAATCAAAGAGACACCATTGGAGGGCCATCTCGTGGATATCTTTCAGAAGTGTCGAGACTCGGCGGTGTACTACGCCCAGGTTCGTGACTCGGGGATCTACCCGTACTATCGAGCCGTCTCGTCCGGGCAGGATCCGGTCGTCACGGTCGCGAACGAAGAACTCGTGATGTTGGGTTCGAACAACTACCTCGGGCTCACCAATCAC
>JAJDAM010000851.1 GCA_029261905.1 Deltaproteobacteria bacterium | reverse complement strand
CGATCGAGGTGGTCATCAGTGCCCCAATGAGTGTGTCAGCCGACTTCGGAGTCGGCTTCTATGCACACGACTTCGATTCACCCGGCCTCGGTGCCAGCCCGTTGAATTGGTTCGACACCGGCTCGAACAACTCACTCGTGGAAACCGACTACCTGTTCAACGTGAAGCCCGTAGGCACCGGGCAGGCATTCGGCACCGATACCTCTTCGTCCAACATCCACTCACACTACGTCGGGGCCGGCGCTTCGGCGTTGACCGGATACCGCTACAGCGGGCGTATGCAGATGACGAGTGGGGCTTCTGGGATCGGCGTCACCATCCTGAGTCAGTTCCCAACGGAAGCGGCGTACTATCGGCTGCGCCGCTACTCCGGCACTTCGTTCCACCTCTCGGCTGTCGGCTCGACGATCACGAGCGGCACGGTCGACACGGGCGTCATTCCGGTCGCAGATCTCTGGTACCGCTTCGTCATCGAGGTGGAAGACACGGGTAGCGAGACGCGGATCCGCGCGAAGGTGTGGGAGGCACAAAGCGCGGAGCCGGTCGATTTCCAGGTCGAAGCGATCGACGACGGCCCAACGCGCTTGGTGAGCGGAACTTTCGGCGTCTGGGCGAGCGGCTCGGGCAGCAAGTACTGGGACGATCTCGTGGCAGCCAATCTCGATCCGCTCATCGAGCCGCCCATCGATCCGCCGTTCGTACCGGCGCTGGGAACACCGGGTCTTGCGCTACTGATCGTGGCTCTGCTGCTGACCCCGGGCTTGTTCGATCTACGTCGGAGACGCGCCGCCCGCGCCTGACCACGGCTCGGCTTTCGATCCTGCTTCCCGTTGTGTCCAGAACGATCCGATCGTTGCCCATTCCGTTGCGGGTGTCGCCAATCCGTGGCGAACATCGTGACTGCGTTCGACCGATCGCGGATACTCGTTGCCTGCGCGCCCGAACGTGCCGGAGCGCATCGAAGCGAACGAACCGAGGAGACTCCGATGAGCAAGCCTTTTCCCAACTCGATTTTTCTTTCGGGGAACTTCGCGCCCTGGCCGATGGAGGGCGACATTCACGATCTCGTCGTCGAAGGCGAAATACCTCGTGAACTCGCAGGTACTTTCTTTCGCAACAGCTCGAACCCGCAATTCGCGCCGGGCCCGAACTATCACTGGTTCGAAGGGGACGGGATGATTCACTCTCTGCGAATCGAAGACGGCAAGGCGCACTACAAGAATCGCTTTGTACGAACCGCGCGCTTCGAGGCGGAACGGCTTGCCGGTGAAGCCCTGTTCAGCGGCATGGGACCCTCCGAACCGGACCCTCGCATCGAAGGTGTGAGTCCGAATGCGTCGAACACCCACGTGTTGTTTCACGCGGGCAAATTGCTTTCGCTGTGGGAAGCCGGACCGCCCCACGAACTGGACCCGTCGACGCTCGAAACCATCGGGATCTGGGATTACGCGGGCGAGTTCCGCCGCGAACGGATGGGGGCGATGCAACCGGACATCATGACCGCCCATCCGAAGATCGATGGCAAGACGGGTGAATGGATCGGCTTCGGCTATAGCCCGATGGCTCCGCATCTCGTCTACCACGAGGTCAGCAAAGAGGGGAAGCTGACCCGGAGCGATGAACTCGACGTTCCCTTTTCGGCGATGATGCACGACTTCATCGTTTCCGCCGAGCACGCCATCTTCCCCGTCTTCCCTGCCGTATTCGACTTCGCGGCGATGGCAGAGACGGGCTCGCCGCTTTCCTGGCAGCCCGAGCGTGGCGTTCAAGTGGGTGTCCTGCCGCGAAACGGCGTCCCGGAGGATCTCGTGTGGATCTCCCACGATCCGTGCTTTTCGTTTCACATGGTGAACGCCGTCAGCGAGGGAAACACCGTGGTCGCAGAACTCTGGGAAACACCGCGACTCGTGTTCACGCCGGACGAAAAGACGAGACCGTCTGCACCGAACCTGCATCGCTGGACGATCGATCTCGACGCAGGAACGGTCAAAGACGAGAAGATCGACGACTCTCCTGGCGAATTCGGACGGATCGACGAGCGTTATGTCGGATACGACTACACGTACACCTGGAGCCTCGGGAGCATCGGAATCCCGGGCATGGACGGCTCGCCGGACGGGTTCAATTCGATTTTTCGCTATGACCGAAAGACGGGAAGCCGCGTCGCACATACGCTGCCCGAGGGGGACTCCTTCGGAGAACCCGTTTTCGTGCCGCGAAACGAGGCCGCGGCCGAGGGGGATGGCTTCGTCCTGACAGTGGCCCATCGGCGAGCTGAAGATCGCAGCGACCTGATCATTCTCGACGCTCAGAACATCGAGCGAGCGCCGCTCGCCATCTGCCAGCTTCCCCATCGCGTGCCGTACTGTTTTCACGGCAGCTGGATGCCAGCCGAATAGCACTTCGAGCCGGCTTGCCGGATACGCCGCCGAGTGTTGGCCTCAATCGTCCGCCCGCGCATTCGGGGTGGAAGCTTCGGGCGAGTTCAACAGAATCCGTACCCGCCTGGTATCGGGAAGAACGGCGCGCACGCTGATCTCGATCGCGTCGAGTACCGCTTCGATCTCCACGGTGTTGAGGTCTTCCGCGAGATCGAGGTCCGCGTCGACCAGGACCTCGGAGGCGCCCGCATAGATCGCGGCCAGGTGGTTCACACCATCGACCTCGGGCGTTGCGAGAACAGCCGCGTGCAGTCGCACGAGATCCGCTTCGGGAAGTGAACGGCCGGTAATCAGTGCGCGAGCCTGGATCATCAACATCAGCGACCCAAACAGCATCAGCATCGCCGCGGCCAGCGCACCGATCGCGTCAAAGAGCACGAGGCCCCATTTCTGGTATAGGAGGATGGCTCCCAGACCGAGCACGCTCGTAAAGGTGCCGATGGCATCGCGGACAAGAGCGCCTTTCACCAGTGGTCGATTCAGGCTGCGGAAGGCAGCCCGCAGCCCACCCTTCTGCGCCGCGAGCTTGCGCACACTCAGGCTCACCGCGTAACTGTTCGTAACGACTGCAAGCGAGAGTACGGCGACGGCCAATAGGGGATTTTCCAGCGGCTGCGGTTCGACGAGTTGCTGGTAGCCGCGCCAGGCCGATAGCCCCCCTCCGATCACGAGCATGGCGACAGCGGACAAGAGCCCCCAAAAGAAGACCTCCCGCGTGTAGCCGAAGGGATGGACGGCGTCGCGCGGACGGGCGGAGCGGCGCTGTCCAATGACGAGCAGGCTGGAGCCCGCGCTGTCCGCAATACCCTGGGCCATCTCGGCAAAAACGACCGCGCTTCCGGTGAGCAACGCCACGACCAGGTTCGTCACTACGTCGAGAACGTCCACCAAGAAGGAGACGATCACCACGCGACGGGATGAGATCTGAGAACTCACGTCGCTGCAGAGTCTAACGGCCCCTTCGCCCAGACAATCGCCCCGGAGACGGATAGGCGATTCGTCTCATCGAGCATCGTCACATCGCTGGAGGTGGCGCTTCGTTGACCCGCCAGTAGTGGAAGGCGGGCTCTTCATACGGATGTGTGCTGCGAAGGGCAGCGATCACCAACTCGATCGAGTCATCGTCGCAGACCATTTCCACGCGAAACTCATCGACTCGTTCGAGTGTGTCTCGTCGCCCGAGGAAGGGTTGCGCGCCCTCGCGCGGCTCGAACTGTCCGGTTCCACGGACCTGCCAGGCGCAGCTCCGATAGTTGCCGATGCGACCGGCACCCGCTTCGAAGACGGCACGCTTGACCTCCTCGACATGCGACTCGGGGACATAGAAAACGAGGGAATACAAGCGGTTTCTCCGTCGACAATGGGTGAGGGGGTCGCCGATGGACCCTACAGCGATTCGTCAGCAATGCGCTGAGTAGATCCTATGCCATCACAGACAAGCCGCGAGGTGCTCGATGCGCGCCAAGTTTCTTCGGGTTTTTCAAGCGTGGAGAGCGGCCACGATCAGCAAACTGGTCGCGATCAGCAGGATCCCACCGGGATGTGGGCGACCCACCGCCCAGAAATTGCCGACGCCGGACACCGCATAGATGCCGGCGTAGATGTACAGCGTTTCGCGGTACCCGCCGCTCGCTGGTTCGAGCAGGAGCATGCTGATCCCCATGCCGACCCAACACAGCGAAGGCAAATGAAACATGGCGGAAGCGAGTTTCTTGGGGGTTTCGCCAGCGAACACACCGACACCCGCTGCCTCCGCGCGCAGCGGGCGAAGCAACAGTCGCTCGCTGAGAACCGAATGGCCGGCGGCCGTGAGCAACGCCAGCGCCGAAGCCAGATAGAGAAGCACCATTCCCTTTCTCCTTCCATGAAGGGCCCGTCCATACGGAGCCGTATGGACTAGACTAGACTAGGCCCCGCGCGTGACGCAGTCAATACGCTACCGTATGGTCGTTCATGTCGAAGAAGAACCGCAGCGACTGGCTTCGAGCCGCCTTGCGCCGCCTGGCGCGACACGGGATCGAGGGTGTGCGTGTCGAGCCGCTCGCGAAGGATCTCGGCGTCACCAAAGGCAGCTTCTATTGGCACTTTGGCGACCGCAAGGACCTGCTGGACGCCCTGCTCGACGAATGGTCCGAAACGGCGACCGAGTCGGTCATCGATCGGGCCGAGGAAGCGGGAACCGACCCGCTCGCGCGACTCGAACGCCTGACGATGATCGCGAGCGAAGGATTCAACGCGCAACTCGAGCTCGCCCTGCGCGACTGGGGGCGGCGCGACCGATTGGTCGGCCGAGTCATCGAGGAAGTCGACGGCCGGCGCATGGACTACGTGCGTCAGCTGTTGCGCGAGTCGGGCTTCGAACCGATCGAGGTCGAGACGCGAGCCTTTCTGCTGTACTCGGCGCTGCTGAGCTACGCGCTGCTTCCGCCCGACCACGGTCGCTTCAGCCGCAAACGCGTGCTCCGCGAGACGGTGCAGTTGCTGGCCTCCAGGCCCGACGCCTAGCGGGTTGCGGTGATTCAGCGTCGCGATTCGTCGCGTGAGGAATCACAGCTTGAATGTTCTCATCCCACGCCCCCGACATCGCCGAAGTAGAACTTCAGCCCTCGGATCACGCGGGACTACCGCGCACGCTACGCTGTGACGCGAGAATGGCCGCCCGAGCGCCAAGCCTGCTTTCCAGTGGATGGAGCCCGCCCGATGAAAATGATGACCGCAGAGTTGCTTGCGCTGCTCAAGGAGCCCGAGACACGGCGCAACATTCGCGGTTTGTTCAAGTACCTGGCCTTCCTCAGCGTAACTGTCGCGCTGTATTCGGTTCTTTTTCACGTGTTGATGCTGCTCGAAGGGCAGGAACACACCTGGCTGACCGGGTTCTACTGGACGCTCACGGTGATGAGCACGTTGGGATTCGGCGACATCACGTTTCACACCGATCTCGGACGGCTGTTCAGCATCCTGGTTCTGATGTCCGGAATCGTGCTGCTGATGATCGTGCTGCCATTCGTGTTCATTCGATCCTTCTACGCGCCATGGCTGGAAGCGCAGTTGCGACTTCGCGCCCCGCGCAGCGCACCGCCAGGCATCCAAGACCACGTGATAATGTGTCACTACGACGAGATCGCTGCGGGACTGATCGCCCGACTCGAGGAGCGCAACATCCCGTACTTCCTGATCGAACCCGATCCCACGTTGGCCGCCTCGATGCACGCCGACGGCCTGTCGGTGGTGACGGGCGAAATCGACAGCGAATCGACCTACATCGCATTGAACGCCGGCAAGGCGCGTCTGATCGTCGCGAACCTCAGCGACGCCGATAACTCGAACATCGCACTGACCGTCCGCGAGCGGTTCAAAACCGTCACGCTCGCCGCGTTCGCCGAACAAGAGGAGTCGGTCGATGTGCTCGAGCTTTCGGGGGCGTCGCGTGTCATTCCGCTGAAGAAACGGCTGGGCGAATACCTCGCAAGCCGCGTCACCGTGGGGCCCGCCCACGCCCATCTGGTCGGGCGCTTCGGAGATCTGCGAATCGCCGAGCTTCCGATCGAAAACACCGGACTCGCCGGCCGAACGATCCGCGACACCCGATTGCGGGAACTCATCGGACTGAACGTGGCGGCCTGCTGGGAACGGGGGCATCTGATTCCCGCTCGCGCCGACACCGTGCTGACCGAACACAGCGTCGCGGTCATCGTTGGAACCGACGACCAGATTGCCGAACTCGACGCGATGTTCGTCATCTACGCGGCGAACGAAAACCCGGTCCTCGTGATCGGCGGCGGCAAGGTCGGCCAGGCGACCGCCCGCGCACTCCGGCGCCGCGGCCTCCCGGTGAACATGATCGAACGCGACGAGTCGCTACGCGGACAGCTCGCGTCCGTCGCGGACCAGGTCGTGATCGGCGACGCCGCCGACCGAAACGTGATCATGAAGGCGGGCCTCGGCGACGCTCCATCGGTCGTATTGACGACGAATGACGACGCGACGAACATGTTCCTGTCGATCTATTGTCGTCGATTGAACCCGGCCATCCGCATCATCAGCCGGATCACGCTCGAACGGAGCCTCGACGCGATCCACCGCGCCGGAGCCGACTCTGTATTGAGTTACTCCACGCTGGGCGTGAAGTCGCTACTCGCGCTCGCGCTCGACACGGATGCGACGTTCGTAGGCGAAGGCGTCGACCTGATCGTCGAACCCATTCCGCTGTCGCTGATCGGCATGACCCTGGCCGAAGCCCGGATCAGTGAAAAGTCCAGCTTGAACGTCGTCGCGATCCAGCCCCCCGAAGGGACCGCACTGATCGCGACTGCGGACACACGGCTCGAAGCGACCTCAAAGCTCGTGATGCTCGGCTCCCAGGACCAACGCGACGCATTCCGGGCAGCATTCAGCTAGGAGCCTGCCGGTCGTCCTTGCGAGACTCGATCGCCGCCGGTGCCGCGAACGCGGCGCGCAGGCGTTCCGCATCGAACTTGAGTTCGCGCGCGTAGGTGTACAGCCCGTTCTGCTCCTGCTCGATGTCAGTGAGTTGCGTGTAGCAGAAACCTGCGACCCGAGGGTTCTCGAGCAGGATCGCGGTCAACGCGATGATCCTCGAGAGTGCCTCCTCGGCATCCTTCGGTCGTTCGCCGTAGCCCCAGCTGGCATCTTGATCGGCTCCGTCCTTCCACCAGGTACCGCCGAATTCATCGA
>JAJDAM010000850.1 GCA_029261905.1 Deltaproteobacteria bacterium | reverse complement strand
GTGCTGATTGCGGGGAGCGGTCCGCTGGACTTCCGTGGAGGCCACCCCTGGCCGCCCACGCTTTCGAAATATTTCGGGTCATGGCTAGTAGAGCTTCACTGCGGTCGGGACTCGGCTTCAGACTGGGACTGGGGCTGGGGCTGGGAACGGGGCGCTTCGACGAATTTGCGTCCCGCGCGGTAGCCGTCGAGACGCTGCTGAATCTCTTGGCCCAGACTCGAATCCCGATCTGCCTGCGCGACCGCGCGCTCGGCCACCACGATCGCCCGATCGAGTCGGCCGGCTGTCGCGTGCGCGGCCGCCAGCGTGTCGAGTAGTTCGGTCGTGTCGTCGCCGTTCGATACCGATTCGTTCGCCAGCGAGACGGCTTCCTCACCGTCTGCTTGGCTCGCGCCGGGTCTCGTCGCGAGCAGCCAGGCGAGATTGTTCGAAGCGGGATGCCAGCCCGCCGCGAGTGCGAGCGCCTGGCGGTAGTGGCGGATGGCCTCATCGACGCGTCCGAGTGCTGCGTTCGTCTGGCCGAGACCGAGTTCGACCTCGATCGACGCGAGTCCGTTGCGTCGCGCGTCGGTCAATCGCGCGTGCGCACGCAAAGGTTGATTCATCCGGATCAGTAGAAATCCCAGGTTGGCGGCGGCTTCCGCCCAATCCGGCCGAGCCGATAGCGCCCGCTCGTATTCCGAAACGGCGTCATCGAGAGCACCGGTTTGAGCGAGCGCCTGGCCCAGCAGCCCATGCAAATGCGCGAACCCGACGTTTCGCTGTTCGCGCTGTGCTCGACGCAAATGGGCAATGGCATCCGCGCCACGCCCGAGATCGATCAGGACCGCGCCCAGGTTGGCGTGAGCGCGCGGGTGGTTCGGCGCCAGCCGCAGTGCCGCTTCGTAGTGTTCCACGGCTGCCTCGGGTTGATTCCGCGTTGCGTACAGGTCACCCAACGTCACTCTGGGGTCGGGCCAGCTGGGTTTGATTCGAATGGCTTCGCGCACATGGCTTTCGGCCGCCTCGAATTCGCCAGACTCCATCAGCTCGACGGCGAGTCCGTTTTCGGCGAGGAAGTTCTGCTCGGTGACGGCGATCGCTCTGTCGAACAACGCGCGCGAGTCACTCCAATGCGAAAGCTGCGAGCGCGTCACCAGGCTGAGCAGAACAATCGCCAGAATTCCGGATCCAGCCTGCAACCCCCTCGGCATGCGCGTCCAGCCGACCATGATCGCGACTCCGATCAGCGGGAGATACATGTAGCGATCCGCCCGGGCCTGCATCCCCGCCTGGATCAGTCCGATGACGGGTGTGAGTGTGACCGCGAACCACAGCAGACCGACCAGCAGGTGGGGTTGCGAAGTCGCGAAACGCAATGCGACCCCCAACGCCGCGGCCGCCAGCAGTGCGCCCATCCACCACTGTCCCGGGACGGTCAGCAGATGCGGATAGAAGACGGCCAGATCGGTCGGCCAGAAGCTCGCGACCGCATACCAGCGGTAGGAATCGAGCGCGGTCGTGATTCGGACCGCCAACGGCAGCAGGTCGCCATGGCTCATCGCACCGCTCTCGCGCTGGACCGCGAGTGTGATGGCGCTCGCCGCCGCCGCGAGTGCGATCAGCGGCAACTTTTCGACGATGGCCCGTCTCAACGCTGCGCGTTCGGGCAAACCGAGGACCCCGTCGGTGCGGAGCCTGTGCGCGGGCCAGTAGTCGAGCAACAGCAGAACCAACGGCAGCGTGACGACCATCGGTTTGGAGAGCAGACCCATCGTAAAGAAGACCAGCAAGGTCGCGTACCAGCCGCGTCGCGCAGTCGCTCGATTCGCTTGCGGGGATTGCGGGGCTTGCGGGGCTTGCAGATAGTGGGCGTAGGCGAGCATCGACAGCATCCAGAACAATCCACTGAGCGTGTCCTTGCGCTCGCTCGCCCAGGCCACCGACTCGACGTGCAGTGGGTGCACCGCGAACACCAGCGCGACGAACGCACTCGGCCCGCGCGCGGCGGTGATGCGGGTCAGCGCCAAGAACAGAACTGCACAGCTCGCGGCGTGGAGAGCGACGTTGGTCAGATGATGGCCGGCGGGATTCAAGCCATACAAGACACGGTCGAGGTGAAGCGAGAGCCACGTCAGTGGAATCCAGTTCGACTCGTAGGGGGTCGAGAAGGCTTGCCAGACCCGCGCCCAGTCGAGTGGGGCGCGCAACTGCGGATTTTCGACGATATAGACGACGTCGTCGTAGCTGACGAATGCGTGATGTCGTATCGGCCAATACAACGCGACGGCAACCAACGCGATCCCGACGGCAACCAGCAGCTCCGCCGGGGTGTAGCGGCTTGGAGCCGTCGTATGGTTGGCGGGCGTCACTCCACGCCCGCTCGGGGCTGATCCCGTGGGCGGCCGTCATTCATGCTCCCCCCCGCCTCGGAGTCGATCGTTTGTTCCCCACGCGCATCGACACCGCCGTCGCCGTGACCCTCCGGTTCAGCTTCGACGTAACCCAGCGCGCGAAGTTGGTCTTGTTCGTCACCCGAGAGCCGCTGCCGCAGTTCCGGCTCGCCGTGTTTCAACTGGCTTCGGAATCGGTCGAGCTTGCCCCGCAATCGGTCCCGAGTCTCGGCTTCGTGCGAGGGGTGGTCGACACCGTCGACCCAGTGGGAGAGCTCTGCTTTCCAGTGGTTGCCGACCTGGGTGAGGACGAGCTTGTTGGGCCCCTCGACGATCCCGATGCGTTTGGGTCCACCGGAGCCGAGCGTCGAGAGATAGGGCTCACTGGCTCGACGCTGCTCGGGTGGAAGCATCAGATTGCGGCCCTGTGTGTCGGCCGGTGGTCCGACCGTCAGGCTGAGCAGGGTCGGATACAGGTCGACCAGGCTGGCGGGATCGTCACGAACTTCGGGGTCGGCCCCGTGTGTGCGGATGATCAATGGCACGCGGACCAGTGGATCCGACAGACGTTCGCCGTGCGCGAACCAGTAGTTCTGTTCACCGAGCGATTCACCGTGGTCCGCAGTGAATACGACCACGCTGTGCTGCTTCGGAATGCGCTCATCGATCGCGGCCAGCAGGCGGCCGACCTCTTCATCGAGGTAGGCGATCTCTCCGTCATAACCGGCGCGGTAGAACGCGACGCCTCGTTCATCGCCGATTTGCTGATAAGTGGGTAATAACCCACGTCCGCCGCGACCACTGCGGCCGGGCAGCCGGCGATCGCCACCGGGTGCGGCGCGCTCGACTGCGAGAAATCGCTCGCGATACCCATCGGGCGGCGTGTACGGCCCATGAGGGTCCTGGTAGTGGACCCATAGAAAGGCGGGGGTCGTTGGGTTCTGCTGCCAGCGATCGAGTGCGTCGATCGCAGCATCGGTGGTGGTCGCGGCGATTCGCTCGGGCCAGCCGCGGACGACCTCGGTTTGGGGCAGCGAATCGTCGTAGTGATCGAAGCCCGCGGCGAGGCCCGAATTGCGCCGAAGCACGAAGTTGCTGACCACGGCAGCCGTTCCCCAGCCTCGGGCCTGGAGCACCGAGGCCAGCGTCGGAATCGTGGATCGCAGCGCCGAGCGGTTGCTGACAATCCCCAATTCTTCGGGATATTTCCCCGTCATGAGTGAACTGATCGACGGCAGCGTGAAAGACGCGGGCGCATACACGCGGCGGAACGAGTGGCTCTCGGCGGCCAGCGCATCGATGTGCGGCGTGAGTCCCAGCGTGCTGCCGGAGCTGCCGAGATGATCGGCGCGCAGCGTGTCCACGGTGATCAGGATCAACCGGCGGGGTTCTGGGGACGGCGGACTGCAGCCAACAGCGGTGAGTGACAGCGCCACAACGCATGCGGCGGCGTATCGTGTCGGCAGATTGGGCCGGGGTCGCATTACGGAACGCATCACGGATCGCATCACGGGTGGCAAGGCAGCGTAGCACGAGCGATGAGCCGAGCGGTCGGATGCGGTCGTGGCTTTCGGCTGGCCTGGGCGCTTTGCGGCTCGGCTGCCGTTGTGTTGAAAGTCGCTCTGCGGGGTTCGGTCTCAGCTTCGGCTGCTAAGATCCGGCCTCGCATCGCAGTTCTGATTGCGTAGTTCCAATGGCGCGGCTGCGATGGCGCAGTTCCATGGCATAGGGCATGGGGCAATAGGGCAT
>JAJDAM010000849.1 GCA_029261905.1 Deltaproteobacteria bacterium | reverse complement strand
GCGGGCTGCAACTTCTTCGACATCCTCATGGTGCAAGGGAAGTACCAGGTGAGACCTCCGTTTCCGTTTACGCCCGGCGCCGAGGTTGCCGGTGTGGTGAGTGAGGTAGGCGAAGGCGTAGAGAATTTCTCGGTCGGCGATGAGGTGTTGGGTTCAGCCGGACTCGGAGGATTCGCGGAGTACTCGATCGTTTCAGCGGGAGTTGCGCACCGCTTGCCGAAGGGAATGTCGTTCGAACAGGGCGCAGCCTTTCCTATGGTCTACCCGACCAGCTACGCGGGGCTGGTATTTCGCGGCCAACTCCAGCCGGGCGAAAACCTGCTGGTGCACGCGGCCGCCGGCGGTGTCGGACTCGCTGCGGTTCAGATCGGCAAGGCCCTCGGCGCTCGAGTGATCGCGACCGCAGGGGGAGCCGACAAACTCGAGATCGCCAGAGACAGTGGTGCGGATGAGTTGATCGACTATCGAGAAGAGGATTTCGTGGCACGGGTCAAAGAACTGACGGACGGGAAAGGAGCCGACGTCATCTATGACTCCGTCGGTGGCGACGTGTTCGACAAGTCGCTGAAGTGCATCGCATGGAATGGCCGACTGGTGGTCGTGGGGTTTGCGGGCGGAACCATCCCCGAAGTTCGAGCGAATCGGATACTGCTCAAGAACATCGCCGTGACCGGGCTGCATTGGGGCGCCTACGCGGTGAATCAGCCAGAAAAGGTCTTGGAGACCTTCGAAGCACTGTTCGCGCTGTACGGGCGAGGGAAGGTCGAACCGGTGGTCTTCAAGACCTACGCGCTCGAAGACCTCGCAACGGCTCTGCACGATCTGGCGTCCAGGAAGACGTACGGAAAGCTGATCATCACGCCCTGAACCTGCCGCATCACCCGCTGCGATGATATCCTCGGTGCGTGGAACGTTCCCTTCTCCCCACGATCGTGACGCTGTTCTTGGTGCTGTTGCCGCAGATCTCCGCAGCAGAGGGCCTCGATTGCCCACGGGCGGCCGCGCTCAAGGGGATCGGGCCACCCGATGGCTACAAGCAGTGGTGCGAGCTCGAAGATGGAACCCAGCACGGTCCGAGCACGTCATGGTTCATCGACGGTGCGTTGCAGGCCGAGGCCAACTTCGATCATGGTGAGCTCACAGGTGCCTTTCGAATCTATTACCCGGACGGCAAAACCTATGAGGAGGGCACCTACGCGGCAGGCAAGAAGAACGGCGTGTTCTCCACCTGGGCGCCGGACGGGACCAAACTCCTCGAGCAGCAGTTCGTTCGTGACGTTCGCAATGGGCCGGTCAAACAATGGCACTCCAACGGCCAGCTGAAGTTCTCCGAGCACTACAAAGAAGGGAAGAAGCACGGCTTTGCCACTGGCTACTTCGAAAACGGTCAAAAAGAGGCCGAAGGCAATTTCGCCGAAGGCGAGTTCGAAGGAGTCTGGACCGGGTGGTATCCAAGTGGCAACAAGCGGCGGATTGCTGAGTTCGTCAATGGCGAGCGTGTGAAGCTCGAGGAGTTTCCGGACGAGTGATGAACCCCGCCAGCGCGAGTCGTTTTCGGTCTCGCGACGAATCGCCAGCTTCGGCTTTGCCGTTCGGGGCATCGCGTTCATGCTCAGAACCCAACACAACGCGCGGATTCATGCAGGCGCGTCGATTCTCGTCTGTGCGGTTGGATTCTGGCTGGGACTCGATACGAACGAGTGGTGTTGGATCGTCGTGGCGATGACGGTGGTGTGGTGCGCCGAGGGCATGAACACTGCGCTCGAGCGGCTCGCTGACGCGGTGACGAAGGAACAACACCCGCTCATCGAACAAGCGAAAGATGGCGCCGCCGGCGCGGTGCTGATTGCTGCGGTCGGTGCGGCAGTGATCGGAGCGTTGGTGATGGGCCCCCATCTACTCGCGATGCTCTGAACCTCATGAGCGCGAGGCCGGTCCGCACTGCGACCGGACCCCTCAACGACGGAGTAGGTGCCGTCAGTTTCAGAAGATCACAGGCGGCAAGCAGCAGCTATAGGCGGCGAAGAGCCTTGGCGATGATCTGGTAGGCAGCGGTTCCGAGCGGGAGCTTCTGGCGCTTTGCGTGTTTTTGCAGCGTCTTCAACTCGTCGTTGCTCAGCATGGCGACGACTCGGTTGATCCGCGCATCCTTCGACGGGCCCGTTCCGGTTCCGGGCGGTCGGCCAGCGCCGGGACGGCTTCCACCCCAGCCAGCTTTCCTGGTCGTCTTCTTCTTCGCGGTCTTCTTTTTTCGTGCAGTCATGTTCGTGCAATTTTTTGGCGGGAAGACCACAAACAACACTCGGTAACTGAGGCCTATTCCGCGTACCTTTGTAGTTGAGAAATGGTAGTTGAGTTTTGAATTTAATATTGCAGTTGAATTTCAGAGTCGAACTTGGACAACGTGTAGAAACTCGAATGCATCGTCAACCAGGACCAGCCTGTCGGATGATTGCCCGGCGCGTCCTTGATTGCGGGACACGTCCCACTAATGATGCCTCGAATATTCGAAACCACCACCGTTTTTTTGATTCCATCGCGAAAGGCCTGGCACGTTCCCAAATCGAATCCCAGCAGCCGACCGCCAGTACACATGTGGAACGCGTTTCAGCGAGCTAGTCAGCTGCCAACCAAAACAGCAGTCGTTGGCTATGAAAAGCGGTGCACGGTGGTTTGTGAGTAGCGTTCGCCCGCTTCCAGCCGCGTAGATGGGAACGCACCGCGGTTAGGTGAATCGGGGAAGTGCTGCGTCTCCAGACACAGCGCCGCGTGTCGGTGGTAGCTGGCGCCCCTCTTTCCGGTCAAATCCCCGTTCAGGGAGTTCGACGTGTAAAACTGAATTCCCGGCTCACTGGTGTGAATTTCCATCCGCCGGCCGCTCGAAGGCTCCGAGACCACCGCTGCCAACGTTAGTTCGCTCGAGAGTGCGCTGTTGGCGGCGCTGCTCTTGTCGAGGACGAAGTTGTGGTCGTAGCCGCCGGTCTCAGCGATGCGCGAGCCGATCGAACGCATCTCGCGAAAGTCCATCGGCGTGCCTTCGACCGGCGCGATTTCGCCAGTGGGTATCAAAGCCTCGTCTACCGGAAGGTACTCGTTGGCAAGCAGCTGGAGGCGATGTCCCAGAATGTCACCTGGGTCGCCGCCGGCGAGATTGAAATAGCTGTGATGGGTCAGGTTTACGATCGTTGTCGCGTCCGCGACGGCCTCGTAATCGATCCAGAGTTCGTTGCAGTGTGTCAGTCGGAAGCGGACCACGACGTCCAGATTCCCGGGATAGCCTTCTTCACCATCCTCGCTGCGATACCGAAACGCCACCTCCGTTCCATTCGGGTCGATCACGATATCTGCTTGCCATGTGACACGGTCGAAACCACGTGTTCCACCGTGTAGGTGATGGCTTCCGTCGTTGGTCGCCAACGTGAACGCACGTCCGTCCAGATCGAACCGGCCCCGTGCGATCCGGTTCGCATAGCGACCTATCGTAGATCCGAAGTGTGGATGAGGGCCCCGGTAGCGCTCCAGGTCGTCGAAGCCGAGCACCACATCAGCCAGTCGTCCCTCGCGATCCGGGATCTCCAGTGAAACCAACGTGGCGCCGTAGTCGATGAGTCGGGCTCTCGCGCCTGCGTCACTCTCGAGCCAGAATTCTCGCATGGTGTCGACGCCGGGATCTTCCATCTCCCCTCTATTCCCCTGAGAGCACCTTGATCGCGAGCAACAGTGAGATACCCGCGGCGAACGCGGTGAAGTGAACCAGGTTCGTACGGATCAGGTGATGGCGATTGACTTCCGGGACGAGATCTGACGCGGCGATGTACAGGAAGTTTCCCGCGGCGAACGGTACGAGGAATGAAACGTCGAGCTCGGTGGAGGCCGCGTATGCGATGACCCCACCCAACAGGAACGTCAACGACGACAGCACATTGACCACGAGTGCGCGTCCGCGACTCCAACCTCCATGGAGCAGAACTCCGTACTTCCCGAGCTCTTGGGGGACTTCGTGAGCGGCCGCCACCAACCAGGTGGTGATTCCAAGCTTGATGTCGACGACGAACGCGCCGGCGACCGCGACGCCACCGAGGAAATTGTGAATGCTGTCGCCGACCACCATCAGCAGGCTCAGTGGCGTGGTGTGTTTGTGTACCGACCCGTCGGCATCGACATGATTCGCATCGTCATGCCAGTGGTGCCAGTGGAGGAACTGTTCGAGTGCCAGAAAGGTCGTGAAACCGGCCAGTACCCAGAGGTAGGTTGCGATCCCTCCGCCCGACCGGATGACCGCTTCTGGAATCATGTGAAGCAGCGCGCCCGCCAACAGCGAGCCGGCCGAAAACGCTACCAGCGGCAGGATGAGTTTCTCTCGGGTCCTGACCGGCAGCGCGAACGTGATCGCGCCAAAGAGCGCGATCCCGCTCATCATCAAACCACCGGCGATGATCCAGCCCAGCGCTCCCACGAATCAGCGCGCGCCGTCGAATAGAGATTTGAATCCGGAAGGGTTGTGAGGCCCGATCACGAGTTGCTCGAGGACTCCGATTCCTTCTCGATCTCCCATGCGGGCCCGGCAGACGTGTTGGATGTGAATGTGTCGAGGGTCGAGAAGGTCGAGTTCGTCGAGCTTCCAACGCGTTGCACCCACGGCCAGATCGCCCTTCCACATGCCGTGCCCCCACTCGGGATTCAAATAGCCGATACCGAGCATCTGGAACGTGAGTAGTGGCTGCAGCGAAATCTGAAGAGGGGCCTGCCCAAATGGCGCGATCTCGATTTCGGCGCTGGTTGCCCGCCGCGTGCCCGGCTGCCAGTGGATTCGATGTGCCACATCGGGTGTTCTCACGACGTCGGGATCGATGCCTTTTGGAATCGCATCCGTAGTGGGGTAGCGGGGCGCGATGACCCCGTTCGAGTGCCAGGTTTGTCCGGTCGCGTACTCGTTGACACCGAAGTGGGTACAGATGTCGTCGAATTGGATCGGCGCCCAAAGCCAGAAATACTGCGGCTCTGCGCCTGGAGCACCGCCCTCGCGCTCTCCGACTTGCCGGACGCCCCAGGAGCGATCGCGGACACCGGGTACCTGATTCGGTTGGACGTCGATGGTTTCGCTGCCCACGCGGACCCAACCCGTCCAATCCCCGAACTGTGCGAATCGCGTCGAATCCATCAACGCGCGACCCTGATGTTGAAGATTGAAACGCGGCTCCTCGAGTGCCGCAGTTCGAGCGTCGAATACCAGCTCGCAGCTCAGGTCGCTGTCACCCGGCGAGACCGTGAGGCGAAACCGACGCATGGGTTCGAGCACCTCCAGGGTAACGGGGCCCGCTTGGGTCTCGGTGCGTTCGGTGGGAGCGAGACGAGAAACGTGTAGCGAGTACTGTTCGCCGCGGTGAACGACACTGAACGCGCAATCCATCACCCGGCGGTTCGGGTAGAGGCCCATCGCAGCAGCGAAGAAGAACTCGCCGTCGCGTGAAAAACCGTTGAAGAAGTAGCGATCGTAGAAGTTGCGATCCGCGGTCGACGGATGAGCGATGGGTTCTGGGGTCTGGTGAATCGGAAAATCGTCGAGGTCGGACAGCATCGGTCGGCCTTTCGGGTGCTGCAGGTTGAGAAATCCAGCCGACGGGGATCGGTCAGCGTCGCGCTACCAGTGAATCCGGACCTCGCGACTTCCCCACTCGAGCGCGGCGTTCCGATCATTGCCCATGTAGATGTCGATCTTCTTGGACCAGCGTCGATTCATCTTGTCGAGGACGCGGAATTTGCCTGGAAGTCCCTCGATCGACACCGGTGCGCGGTGATCTAGACCGAGAGGAATGAGGTCGCGAGATACTGCGATTACCTTCATTCCGGGAGCGAGCGAATCGCCCCAAGCGGCCGTCGTCGGATCGGAATCGGTCTGGCCGGCCAACGAGTTGTAGGCGGTTGCCGTGACGACCAGCGTCTGGTCGTTGTCTCCGTCGGCGCCGGTAGCCGGCTGCTGGACCGATCGAGGCTCGGTTTCGTCGACATCTGCATTCGACGCGGCGACGGAATCCGACGTTTCGTCTTCCTCATCCAGAGAGTCCGCATGGACGACGCTCGACAACGCACTCGACAGCGACAAGTACACGGCGAGAATCAATGCGGTCTTGTAGGACTTGCCACAGCGAAACGGCGTCGAGCGTACGAGTTCCAAGCGCGATCCTCTGGTGTGGTCGTGCTGCACGGCG
>JAJDAM010000848.1 GCA_029261905.1 Deltaproteobacteria bacterium | reverse complement strand
GACCGGCTCGATCGACCGGGATCACGTGATCGGCCCCCGTGCCAGTGAACTCACATCTGCGCGTCGAAACCCGAGCACTGTCGTAGACTGGTGCGAACCGATCGGGAGGTGCGAATGGCGACGAACGATGTAGATCGAAGGCCAGCGGGCTTTCTGGTGTAACGATGGGGGTTCTGTTTTTCGGCAGCGATATTGCGGCTCCGTCCGAGCTATGGATGCGTCGAATGCTCGACGGCCTCGAGGACGAGGTCGCCGTGCTCGCTACCGAGTTCGATGCTCCCGAAACAGTTCGCCAGAAGTACAAAACAGTCCTGGTCGAAGACAGCCCGTGGGTATGGGGGTCGAAGCTTCTTCAGCGCTTCGGGTTGGCTCACGATGTCCGAGTGACGCGCCGCGCTGTGGAGACCCTGCGGGCGGCGATCAATGACTCGTCGGTCAGTGTGGCGTTGGTCCACTACCTGACGACTGGTGTCCGGTACGCCGAGGTCTGGGAGCGAATCGGCAAGCCCGTGTTCATCCATTGCCACGGCTACGACGTCACCTGGGATCTCCGCGCGGCCGATCGCCCGGATCGACGCGTTCATGCGGACGACTATTGCGATCGGGTGATCGCACTGCCGCCGCACGTTGGTTTCATCTCCAATTCGAACCGGACCCGTGCCCGGCTTCTCGAGATCGGGATCGCAGCCGACCGCATTCACCTGAAATATCTCGGGGTGCCGGTCGATGCGACCCCGCCGGAGCGGGACTATTCGAATCCGGAGCCGACGATTCTCTTCCTCGGACGGTTGGTCGACTTCAAGGGCCCCGTCGAAGTCATTCGCGCATTCACCCTCGCCAGCGCACGGGGCTTGCGGGGACGGCTCATCGTGGCGGGTGACGGACCGTTGATGGCAGCCTGTCAGGCCGCGCGGACCGAATCGGAGTTTCGCGATCGGATCGAATTGCCGGGCGCGGTCGATGAGCCCACCGGAGTTCGCCTGCGCGCGGAAGCCGACATCTTCACCGCGCACAACCAGTTCGGCCCGGTATCGAGGCAGGAGGAAGCGTTCGGTGTCAGCGTGGTCGAAGCCATGGCAGCGGGGATTCCGGTGGTCACGGGGGAGAGCGGTTCCATCCCCGAAATCGTGACGGACGGCGCGCAAGGAAGGCTCGTCGAACCCGGCGACGTCGAAGCCCACGCGCGGGCGTTCGAAGAGTTGGCGATAAACCCCGAGCTGCGCGCCAGTATGGGACGCAGCGGATGGCAACGTGTTCGCGACCAGTTCTCCTCGGAGCGAGAGGCCCGCCGTCTGGCGGAGATCCTCGGGGTCTGATCGAATCGCTGCGCCTTTCGAACCGGCCGGCTGCGGGCGACGAATCGGAGATTTCGCCAGGGGGCGTCCGATCTCAGCGGCCCTGCCGGCGACCTCGGTCGATGACCTGCTCGGTGCGTCCTGCGATGGCGGTGCTGTCGATTTCCTTCGATGATTGGACGCCCGCCTCGAATTCCATCTGCATTGCGTCGTCGAGGTGCATCGAATAACCGCGGTCGATGAGCTTCTTGTATTGGGCCACGACCTCCGGGACGCACGACGCGAAGTCGCGAGCCAATGCGCGCGCGGCGTCGATCAACCTATCGGGTTCGACGACGCGATTCACCAGGCCCCACTCGTAGGCCAGCGCGGCGTCGAGCGCGTTGCCAGACAGGCTGATCTCCTTTGCGCGGGCGACCCCGATCGCGCGTGCCAACCGGACGCTCAGGCCCCAACCGGGCAGCATTCCGACGCGCGCGTGTGTATCCAGGAACTTCGCGTTGGATGACGCGAGGATCAGATCGCAAGCGAGTGCCAGTTCGAAGCCGGCCGTTGCGGCTGCGCCATTGACCGCTGCGATCACGGGGCCCGAGAATCCCGCGATGCCGTCTCTCATCTCCTGCTGTCCCACGACGCTCAATTCGAATCCGCTCGTGCCCTCGGCGCCACCGGACAGTTCTTTCAGATCCATGCCGGCGCAGAATGCACGCCCGGCTCCAGTCAGGATCACGACGCGGATTTCGGGATCCTGCTCCAACTCGCGAAACGCGGATCCAATCGCCAATCGAAGCCCGGTCGACAGCGCATTCATCTGTTCGGGACGGTTCAGCGTCACGGTCGCAATCGGTGCGTCGCGTTCCAGCAGAAGGATCGGAGCGGACATCAAAGACTCCTGTTTCGAATGACCGGCAAGGCCGGCGCCTGGTGCGAAAGGACGACTGGCGGTGGGTGACGGGGCGAAATGTAGGAGATCGAACGGAGGGTGCGATCACAGCCGTTCGCTTCCGGATCGGGTATCGGGCAGCAGGTTGAGAAGCGCGATCCCGGCCGCCGACATCACGATCGTCGCGGCAAAGAATATTGCGAAGATCTCCAGATCGATTCCGGGTGTGGCTCCGCTGGAGCGCAGCCCCAATCCCCAGAGCATTGGCGCGAGCCCCGACAGCAATCCCGTGACCGCACCGAAGATTGCGATCGTCACCGGTCGCATGTCGGGCTCGGAGAGTTCGGGGAGGAAGGTGAAGTGAGCGGCCTGCGACAGGCCGACTGCCACCCCGAACAGCAGATAGGTAAACCACAGAACCACAGCGAATCGTCCATCGCCCGACAGGATTCCGAGCCACAGCAATGCGACCACGATGACGACGGCGCTCGCCATCTGAAAGAATCGTCGGATCGACAGTCGGTCGATCCATTGACGGATGCTCCAGGCGCCCACGATCTGACCGACGAACTGGACGCCCGTGAATGCGAGAATTCGGCTCGACTCGATTCCCACTTCGACCTTCAGGTAATACGCGGCAAACGCCGGGATCGGTGCGGTCGCTACCAACCACAGCAAGCTGACGATCAGATACTGACGAAACAATCCGGATTCGAAGCACAGGCGGATCGTGTGCCCGGCCATCTGCGCCATCGGGGACCGGGGTGCCGCGGGGCCGGGCGGCAGTCGCAGCAGGTTGACGACAGCGAGTGTCGATCCGATCACCGCGATGCAGTAGGCGGCGCGAAATGCGTCGTAGGTGGGCAGCCGAGCGAACAGCGCCGCACAGCCAAACAGCGCCGCTACACCGACCGTACTGGTGATCGCGTTGTCGGTGGCGAAAAATCGTCCGCGCGATTCGATCGGCAAGATCGCAGCGAACCACGGGATGTGCGCCGCAACACCGAACGCTCGAAACGTACAGAGTCCGAACACGCTCGCAACGACTGCATTGGGCATCCATGGGGCCGGTTCGTCGGGAGCCATCCAGGCCAACGAGAGCGGCACCAACAGAAACAGCGCGCGAACACTCCAGCCGAAGACCATCTGGCGTTGGTAGCCGAAGCGGGGGAGGGCGGCGGTCGCGAGGACTTGAATCGGAAACAGCAGCAATACGAACGAACTGGCGAGCCCCACCTGAAACGTCGATCCGCCGAGTTGCTCGGTCAGCAACACCATGGGGGTGCCGAGACCCATCATCCAGGTCAATCCATTGAACCCACCGAACCAGTAGCCCGCGCGGTATGGCCGCAGCGGGTCCGGCGCGCGCTCTCTTTCAGTTGCCAACGGATGCCCTCGGATTTGCCTCGACGAGTTTACGGTAGAACTGGCCTCGCGATCGGCGGTAGAATCATTTGGTTCCATCCACGGCCCGACCCTGCGCAGTGGCCCCACAGGAGGGAGTTTCGATGATTCAACTACTGAGTGCCGACAACGAGCTGACTGCACCGGTGACTTCCGGCCGTCCGAAAAATGAGCTCTGGATCAACCGGGAGACGCTCGACGAGTTGACGGGCTGGCAACTGAAGCCAGAAGGGCTTTGCAAGGGAGACGTCTGTGCTCCGTTGGACGCGGCGGGCAGCGAAGAGTGGCTCGACGGAGACCTGGTCCATGCATCGCGCGTGTGGGAGCGGCTCGGCCGACCGGTTCTTCATGATGCCGATGCGACGACCTGGATGCTGGGTGAGGCGGCGGCAGATCGCAGCCGCGGGCTCGAGTCGCTGGAAGCGCCGGATTTCACCCTTCCCGATATCGAGGGGAAACTTCACAGCTTGTCGGATTTCCGCGGCAAGAAGGTCTTCCTGGCGACCTGGGCGTCGTGGTGAGGCTGCCGGTTTGATCTGTCCGTGTGGCAGAAACTGTACGAAGAACTCCAAGACTCCAGTTTCATGATCATCGCCGTGGCGATGGACAGCCGCGGTCTCGATGCGGTGCGCGGCCCCATCAAGCGCGCCAAGACGACCTACACTTCATTGATCGACGAAAATCACCTGGTCGCCGAGCTGTACAACATGGTGAACGTGCCGCAGGCGGTGTGGATCGATGAACAGGGCAAGATCGTGCGCCCTACTGAAGTCAGCGGGGCTGCGGTCACACTGAACCTCAGCAAGGTCCGAAAGACCCGGAAAATCTACTGCGACGCAATTCGCGACTGGGTGCGCAACGGTGACCAGAGCGAATACGCCTTCTCGGATGAGCAGGCGCGTGCTCATCTTCCCGAATTCACCGACGACATCGCGCTCGCACACGCGAATTTCCATCTCGGACGATTCCTGTGGAAGAAAGGGGAGCACGCCGAAGCCCGTGAGTTCCTGAAGCGCGCCGTCGAACTCAATCCCGATTCGTGGAATTTCTTTCGCCAGATGAAAAATCTGGAACACATCCTCGGTTCGGGGGGTCCCGAGTTCATGCGTCGGGCGCGCCGCTGGCGCAAGGAAGGGAAGGACTACTACCCGTTGCCCGACATGGCCTCGATGCGCGCAGTAT
>JAJDAM010000847.1 GCA_029261905.1 Deltaproteobacteria bacterium | reverse complement strand
TATCGCACGGCGGGATTGATGGATGCGGCCACCCTCGAGGCCAAGCAGGAAGTACCGGCTCCCGGTCCTGAGCGGGACGAGGCGCTGCGGGGCGTGCTCGAAGAGTACACGGTCGAGTGTTCGATCGTGAAGGTGTTCGGGACCGAATGCCTGGACTTCGTCGCCGATGAGGCGCTGCAGATCCTCGGCGGGTACGGATTTCTCGCCGACTACCCGATCGAACGCCATTACCGCGACTCGCGGATCAATCGGATCTTCGAAGGAACCAACGAAGTCAATCGGCTGATCATTCCGTCGACGGTCTTGAAGCGGGCGGCGCAGGGACGGCTCGACTACTTCGCGTTCATCGAGAAGGTGAAACAGGAAATCGACGCAGGAACCGTGGTGGCACCGCTCGACGATGGCGTGCTGTCGGCCGATGTCGCAGCTTGTGAGCAGGCAAAGCGCCTGGTGGCTTTCACGGTCGACCTGCTGGTGTCGAAGAACCTGCAAGATCTCGTCACGAAACAGCAACACCTCGAAGTGCTCGCGATCATGATCATCGACACCTACGCGGCTGCCTCGGTGGTGGCCCGGACCCGCAAGTTCGTGAAGCTGCACCCGGGGACCGACGTCGACAACGAACTCGATCTGACGCGGATCTTCGTAGCCTCTGCGAATGAGCGAATCGCCGATGGAGCCCGGCGTCTGGTAGCCAATGAGCTGGAAGGCGACTCGATGATGGCCGCATTTCGAACGATCGATGCGCTCGCGACGTTCATGCCAATCGCGACGATCGATGCGAAGACGCGGATCGCCGAGCGGATTACCGCCGGGAACCTGCGGTTCCTCGAGCAGTAGAACTCGAAAGAGGCACGTCGCTCGGGAAGCTGCCGGGGGAAGAGCGTCACCCGGTCCGATCGTCGTTGGCCCGCGCGCTACTCGACAGAGCTTTTCGGTTTCTCCTTGTTCGAGAAGTGCAGCAAGCGCAGATCGACGATTCGCCAGCCCTCATCGGTTCGGCGGTGCTCGATCTCGTACACGCCGCCGAGATGAGGGGTGAGTCCGTGCATGTAGCTTCGCGTGTGCGCGATGTCGCCATCGATATCGAAGACGTGGTTGGCGAAGAAGTGCTTCGGAAGGTCATTGTCGAACTGTCCGAGACCGGCGCGCAACCAGGCGATGATCCGATCGAGCCCTTCCAGATGGACGTCTTCGATGCCCCACAAATCGAGGCCCAAATAGGCGCAGCGCGCGTCGGGTGCGAAGATGCGATCGAGTGCGTCGAAGTCGTTTCGGTCGATCGTCTGGTGGTAACGACTCAGTAGCTCCGTCAGCTCGACGCGGTCTGCGACGGCGCGGAACTCGGCACGGCTGACAGCTGTTTCGTTTCGTTGCATGGTTGCTCTCCAGTCGATTCAGGCGCCCGGGGCGCCTGGGATGATCTTTCCCGCCGTGTAACCGGCGTCGACCGCGTAGTCTCCGCCGGTGCAGGCCGCGGCTTCATCGGAGGCCAGGAACAGGATGACGGCCGCAATGTCTTCGACCGTCGTTCGCCGGTTCAACGCGTTGTGGGAAACGTTTGCGCCCGGGGCGGGCAGGGGGTCACCGCGCTCCTTGGCCTGTTGCACCGCCTGTTGGATCCGTTGAACCTGTTTTTCGACGAAGGGCTGGATCATCTCGAAACTCCCGCTGCCGGGGCACACCGTGTTGACCCGGATCCCGAACTTCCCGAGTTCCAGCGCCGCGACCTTGGTCAGGCCCCGGACACCCCATTTGCTCGACGCGTAGGCGACGACTCCGTTCATGCCTTCGAGTCCATCGATCGATGAGATGTTCACGATCGATCCATGACCCGAAGCCTTCATGTCGTCGAGAACCGCGCGGATGCCGAGAAAGCTCCCGACCTGATTGACCATCACGACCCGGATGAAGTCGTCGCGGCTGGTGTCTTCGAGTGCCTCGACCTGCAGCACGGCAGCATTGTTGACCAGCACATTTACCGATCCGAATGCGTCGTGGGCCTGACCGATGGCTGCCGCCCAGTCTTCCTCCGACGTGACGTCCACATGTGTGTAGCGCGCGGCATCACCGAGGCTCGCCGCGACCTTTTCGCCGAGTTCGTCGAGCACGTCCACCAGCAGCACGCGAGCGCCTTCCGCGACGAAGCGTCGCGCGGTGGCCTCGCCCGTACCCCGCGCGGCGCCTGTCACGATTGCCACTTTGCCTTCGAGCCGTGCCATGGGTTCTCCTCATTGATCGAAAGGTCACGCCGGGACGGCGCCATATTTCTTGACTGTCATTCTCCCGTGAAGACGGGTTTGCGTTTTTCCGCGAAGGCGCGTGGGCCTTCGCGTGCATCGCGAGTGGCGAAAATCGGTCCGCCAACTTCGAGTTCGCGTGCCAGCGCATCTGCTTCGGGGTAGCTCTCGTCGACCTCGCGAAGCATCTGCATCAATGCACGGATCGACAACGGGCCGTTGTCGCAGATCTGGCTGGCGATCTTGCGCGCCTCGGCCAACGTCTCGCCTTTGGGCACGATGCGTCCGACCAGACCGAAATCCAATGCCTCTCGAGCCGTGACGTGTCGAGCGGTCAACAGGATCTCTGCCGCCAGTGTGTAGGGGATCTGCCGTCGCAGCCGAACGCTCGAGCCTCCCAACGGGAACAGCCCGCGTTTCGCTTCGGTCACGCCGAACGTGGCGTCCTCGGCGGCGACGCGGATATCGGTTCCCTGCAGGATTTCGGTACCCCCGGCCACGGCGAAGCCCTCGACGGCTGCGATGATCGGTTTCATCGGGCGGTTGTGACGCAACAGAGCCTGCCAATGCAGGTCCGGTACCTCGGACATGAACTTCTGGAACTCTTCGTCCTGCTGTCCGCCCCCCATCGCTTTCAGGTCCGCGCCGGCACAGAAGACGTCGCCTTTCCCGGTCAGGATTGCCACGCGAAGGTCATCGTCTGCGTCGAGCTGGCGCCAGGCCTTGTACATTCCCAACAACATTCCGCTGCTGAGCGCGTTCTTGGCCTCTGGCCGGTTCAGTGTCACGACGAGCACGTGGTCTTCGCGTTCGACTAGGCAGTGGTCGGTGTTCACGGTTGTCCTCCATCCGAGCCGGGTGAGGTGCGGCGCGATTCCGATTGAAGCAGGGTACGCTATCGGACCTCGCGTTCTTTTCCATCATCGGCTGTGGCGGGCAGACGAGGGGTCTCGAAAACCGACGTGCGAGCACAACCCGACAAAGCGGAGGACAGGCTGGGGCATTCGCGCTTTCTCGCCTCGCTGGTGTCCGCCGTGATCTTCGTCGCGGTGTCGTTCCCACTTCGCGCCGACGCCGAGCTGGCAGCGGGCTCGATTGCGGAAGACACACCCGAACGGTTCCGGGCACGTGGGAGCGATGCCATCGCCGGGGTCGGCGACTGGTTGTTGAGCAACGGGACGCTATGCGCGGCCATCCTCGGAGCCGGTTCGGAGGGCCAGTTGGTCGTCGGCGGCGGCAGTCTGGTGGATCTCGCCCATTGCGGCCGTGGTGACGACCAGTGGATCGGACTCGAACCGCTCTACAACTTGTCGCGTATGGAGTTTCTGTCAGTCCGAGAGGTCTCCGCGGGGGTCACGACGCGAGAGGCCAGCATCGAAACCATGGCCCGCCAGGATGGACTGGTGTTGGTTACGCGGTTCGTCCTGGACCAGGAATTTCCCGAGCGGATTCGAATCGAAAGTCGCCTGGCGCGCGAAGGGCCGGGACGGCGGCTGTTCAGCTGGTCTGAACTGGCACTCCACACGAACAACGCATTGCGGCCGTTCCAGAGAAATCGGGGAGGATCGCACGAAGGCTTCGAACACATTCATCTGGAGCGGACCCCGTACCTCCAGATCGCCTCAGCGATTCGGGCGGTCTCGTCGACGATCCTGGTCGGCAGTGACGATCAGGGCCCGCCCATCGCGTACGGGTACCGGATGATCCGTCTGGAAAGGGAAGACGCCGACGGCCGCCGTTTTCCGCTCGACCAGTACGGCTTGAGCATGGATTCGGTTTCGATGCTCAACGTGTTCAGCGAGCCGTTGTGGTTCGGGAGCGACGCGCTGGGGTTGTTGCAGGCGGCCCAGGTGCCGTGGATGGATCTGGCGGTGGGGTCGGCGATCGTATTCGAGCGCGAGGTCCATGTTTCGCGTCGTTCGGACGTCGCGTCGTTGACGGATTCGTTTCTCAGCGACGCGGTGTGGGTCACAGGCAGCGTGAGTGATCCGGATGCGCGATTGCATTTCGATCGATCGGTTGCGACGAATCGCGATTTGGAGAGCGAAAGTGTCTCGCCCCTCGCTTCCGAGACGTTTCGCCCCGAGACCCTGGTTCGGGCCGGCTCGGACGGCCAGTTTCGTCTTCGACTTCCCGAGGGTCGATATCGCGTGCGGGTCCTGGCGCCGGGAGGACGCTCGCTCGAGCGGCATTTCGACGTGCGCGAGGCCGCTTTGGATCTCGAGCCCTTCGAATTGCCTTCCCAATCGGTGGTCGCGTTGCCGCGGGGGGGGCCCATGCGTCTGGTCTTTCGGGGGGTGGATGGAACCGCGGACCCCCGCTTCGGCGATGACCTCACACACGCTCGGATCGGCGGTGCATTGCGCGCGAACAACCGCCTTTCGACCGATGTTCACCTGACCGGGACAGCGGGCGATCCGACCGAAGTGGCGATCGCACCCGGTCACTACCGAGTCTATGCCACCCGCGGTCTCGAGTTCGGCGTGACCGAGGCGAAGTTGCATGTAGTCGCCGGCACGACTGCGAAGCTCGAAATCGCAGCTCCACCGCGCGAGCTGGAAACGCCCGGTTGGATCGCGGCCGATTTCCATGTTCACGCGGATCCGAGTTTTGATTCGACGTTGTCACAGCGTCACAGGGTCGCATCGTTTGTCGCGGAGGGCGGCGAGATCATCGCAGCGACCGATCACGATGTCGTCAGCAGCTACGCAAGCGTCATCGCGGCGATGGGGCTCGGCGATCGGCTGCGCAGTATTTCGGGCGTCGAGGTGACGAGCATCTCGCACAGCCCGGCGACACCCTTCTCGGGTGGGCACATCAACGTCTACCCGGTTCCCCATCGACCCGAAGCGACCCGCGGTGGTGCGCTTCGAGGCGAAGCCACCCGACTGAGCGGTATCGTCGCGCAGGCCCGGAGCCTTCCGACGCCGGCCATCGTCCAACTCAATCATCCTCGCGACACGACCGGCGAAAG
>JAJDAM010000846.1 GCA_029261905.1 Deltaproteobacteria bacterium | reverse complement strand
TCGGAGCACCGGGGCGCCGAGGCGATGCGTCGCTGATCGGCCAGAGGATTGGGAATGGGGAAGGTCGGCAAGTTCTGGATCATTTCGCTGGTGTCATGTGGTTTGTCTTTCTGCTGCACGTCCGCGGCCTGGGCGGATCCGATTCGCGAGGCGATCGAATCGCAGAACCAGGCGTTGATCGCGGCGATGTTGGCCGGAGACGCGGAAGCCGCGGGGGAGCTGTATACCGAGGATGCCGTCGTGATCCCGCCGGGCGCGAATCTGGTGCGCGGCCGCCCGTCGATCGTCTCGTTTTGGGCCGGATTCATCGGAGGCGGCGTCAAGGAGATGTCACTCGTGACGGTATCGGTGGAGTCGGACGGAGACCTGGCCCACGAAGTGGGTGCCCTGAAGTTGGTCGACGGCGAAGGGAATGCGTCTGAAGCGCGCTACGTAGTGGTGTGGAAGCGCGAAGCGGGAGCCTGGCGGTTGCATCGTGACATCTGGAACGCACCCTGACGTCGACTGCAGCGAGCTAGTGTCGCGTTCCAGAAGTTCGCTGACATTCGGACGCCGCTTCGGGTCACTGACTGCGCTACGAAACCTCGCCGTAGCGCTGCTAGGACTGCGGTTTCGCGCCTTGCCAGTGACCCGAATCGACGCCCTCGGTGTTCAACGAACTTCTGGAACACAACACTAGCGCAGCGCGAAGACTTCGAACTGACCCTCGCGGTACAGCTGTTGAACGGCGTTCGGATCGTTCAATAGCTGGTGGAGTGACGCGGGGTACTCGAGCCCACCCCAGGCCTGATCGAATCGAAGCACGTGCGAGATCCCCCGAAGTCGCAGGCGCCGAAGTACTTCGGCGCTGGTCGATCCCGATCCCAGCCAGGCTGTGATTTGGGAGGCCTCGAAGAAGCTGTCGGCAATGAACTCGCGCCGACAAAAGAAGGCCTGGTTGGTGTTGAGCATCAGCAGCCGGGCATCTTTCGGAAGTTCGCGATCGATGAACCCGTAGACCGGGTCGACGACTGTCTGCTCCAGCTCAGACATTCGCATCTGGTACAACACCGCGAGCTTGGCGCCGGTCGTCCACGAATCGAGATGCACCCACACGATGGACGCGCTGCACGCCACGAGGACTGCGTTGCGAATCGAGCGCTGCCTCGTCGAAGCGGTGAAGCGCGCAAGCGTCGTCGTGATCGTGAGCGCGCCGGCGATCGCGAGCAATGGAAGAATCGGGATCAAGAAACGCGCGTTCTGTGCAGACAGACTCCAGAATACGAAGTAGATCCCGGAGACAGCGAGGCATCCACGAACGGCCGGGTTTCGCATACCGAACGCAATCGAGAAGGGCACGATCCCCAACCAGTGCCGCCCCACCTCGTCTCCAAAGGCTGCTGCGGCGTCGCCCGTGTAGAACAGGACGCGCACCGGAAGCAGCAGATAGTCGAGAAACCCGCGTCCCATCCCGAGTCCCTGCTGCCAGTTGTCGAACTGTGCGCCCAGCGGAACGCTCCAATCAGGCCCACCGAATGAGTCGAACCAGAACGGGTAGAACGGGTTTCCGGTATACCACGCCGCCTTGATCAGCCAGGGGCTCGATAGAAGGACGATTGGAACAGCGAAGCTTCGACCGAACTGGACGAATTTCTCGCGCGCAACGCCGGTTCGGATCGATCGAACGAGTTCGGGCAGATAGAGCATCCCCACCGCACCGGCCGCCGCGATGCCCGAAATCTTGCAACCGATCACCCATGCGCAGCACAGCGCCGATAGAAACAGTGCGGATTCGGTCTCGGATGGCCGCGTCTTCGCGCGCAGCATGAACAGCACGGCGGCCGTCAGCATGAAGCCTTCCGCCAGATCGATATACGCGATCGGGAACTCGAACAGCACGACCGGACTCGCCAACCAGAGCGCGCTGCCGATGGCGCCCGTCCCGGTCGCGGAGGGCCGACAAGCGAGCGCGATGGCCAGCAGCGTCAGTACCCCGAACCCGAAATGTACGAGCTTTGCGAGCACGTAGTCCTTCCCCAGCATCGCAGCCGAAAACAACAGTTCGGTGCCAAGCGGCCAATTCGAGTAGACATTCATCGGGATCGCGCGGAAACCGCCCGCCTCGTTGTAGAGCCGAGGAATGGTCAGGTGATACGCGCTCGCATCCCAGGAAACGCTGGGGGAAAGAGCGTGTAGAAAGAGCGCGACCACCGACACGACCAGGACTCCATCGAGGGTGCGTCGGGCGGGGTCGGTGATCCCTCGTGGTGCGACCGTCACCGCGGGACGCGGAGTGCGCGGCCGCACCCAAATCCAGGACCCGACCGCAGCGAGCAGCAGCGACTTCAAGGCGGCATCGTTCCATGTGTTCAACGCAGCCAGCGTGAAGATCGCTGCGGTCCATAGCGAGATTCCAACGACGAGCTGGGTCAGTCGCGACAGCCCCATCGGAGTCTTGATCCAACCCGCGGCGACGATCGCCCGACCCGGTAGCCAGACCGCCAGCGCCACACAGCTCAGTGCAGCCCCGTACTCAATCAGTCGGAGCATTGTGGCTTCCACGCAGCGGGTTCGCGTTTCGCTTGCGCTCGATGATTTCGTGCAGCCGGGCTGCAGGCGCGCGACCGCGGTCTCCAGCGTTTCGCAGGTAGTACTGATCGATCTGCGCGTAGATCTGTTCCGCCTGGGCGATGGGGCTGGTCTCGATCGACTGGGCGGCGAGGTCAATGGCTTCTTCGATCGGCATGAACGAGACATCGGAGCGGCCGCGCAATGGGTCCATGACGTCGTCTTCGTACAGGAGCAGTTGTCCACGGACGAGGTCGCCGAAGCGAATCTCATCTATCGCGCGAGTCGTACCGGGCGAAAGCGGCGGAAGCTCTTGCTTGATCAGCATGTGAATTCGGTTGTCCGCAAACCATTGCTGTGACGGCGCCTTTTCGTGGCCGATGGCACCGCGCTCGTTCAACGCGCGCTTGGCGAGTGAGTACTGGGTCAGCCCCGTCATCTCTGCGAGGTAGGGAAGTCCGCTGTAGTACCCGAACACGCACATCCCGCCTTCGAAAGCGATACGCACGGGTGAACCGCCGAGTGCGGCTGCGACGGCATTCGCCTGTTGCTGGCGTAGCAACAGGGTTTCGGGTGGGTAGGAGAGACGCTCATCATATACACCCTGAATTCCCTGGGTGTTGTCTCCGAACAGAGGAGCGGGCAGGGCTGCCCCCACCAACACGCCGAGCGCGGCCAGCGTTCGCAGGCGTGCGACTGAAATCGAAGCGATCCGGTCTTCGATCGCGATCAGTACCAGCGGCACGACCGGAATCAAGCGTCGCGCGAACATGAAATCGCCGCCGACCTCGATCAGGTAGAGCGTGAAGACCGCCGCCGTGGCGAGATAGAACAGCCCGTCTCTGTTGCCACTGCTGCTCGCGGGTGCCGTGCGGCTCCGAACCCCGATCGCAATCAACCCCGCCGCCAGCAGGAACCAGTTCTTCCACAGATACAGGCCGACATACACGAGCCCCTGGGATACGAACGGTTCGAGGACCGACTTCGAATAGAATGCGGTCGGCAGAAAATCCCCGTAGTAATTGAGCTTGGCTGGGATCCCGATTGCCAGCAGGATCAGCACGGGGGCTATCGCGATCGCGCTGAGTTGGGTGCGCTCGTGGGGTGGCAAGCGGTCGAGTGGAAACCAGAATGAGAGGGCACCCGCCGCTGCGAACAACAATCCATCGGGCCGTGTCAGCACCAGCAGCGCGAACAGGCTTCCCGCGACCACGGAGCGGGCTCGCGTCGGGGGCTCCCGAGTCAATATCAACGCCTGCACGCCCAACCATGCGAACAACGACGTCTCGAGTCCACCGCTGGCCCAAACCTGGAAATCTTCAGAAACGAGCACCACGGC
>JAJDAM010000845.1 GCA_029261905.1 Deltaproteobacteria bacterium | reverse complement strand
GCAGAGGAACTTCGAATGCCTGTTTCCAACATCGTGCGAAACGTTCTCGAAGAGGCTTTTACTGTCGTCGAGACGGTCACAGAGAACGTCGGAGATTTGATCGAGAACGTCGTCGAGGACGCGGAGCGAGGCAGATGGTCGGACCCGTTTCGCAATGTCGGCCACACGAGTCGGCGACGCCGATCGCGCCCTCGACCCGAGACGCCGCCCGCGCCGCCCGCTCAAGCGGCGCCGCCGGCACCAGGGTCTGACGCACCACCGGAGTTCAGCGACATCATTGGCTGGCAGCCCCTGATCCTCAACCGGGCTCAGGTCTGCGCGGATTGCGAAACCAACCTCGATCGAAGTGAGCGGGCCTACGCCGGCATGAGCGAGACCGGAGTGTTGTCGACCTACCTGTGTCAGGACTGCATGGATTGTCGACGGTAGACTCCCAGCTGGGAGGGTCGCCATGCAGGTAACGGATCTCGTCACACCCGCGCTCATCGTCGAAGCAGACACCCTCGATCAGAACCTCAGCACGATGGCCAAAGCGTTGCCCGGCAGTCGCTTGCGACCGCACATCAAGGCACACAAGTGCACCGAACTCGCCAAACGGCAGGCAGAACTCGGAAGCCGCGGCTTTACCTGCGCGACGATTCGCGAAATGGAGGGGATGGCCGCCGCGGGCCTCGGCGACGACTTGCTCCTCGCCAACGAAGTGGTCGACGCACGGCGTCTCGGTGCCCTCGACGCGCGCGTCACGGTTGCAGTGGATTCTCCCGAGACGATCGCAGCCGCCGAAGCCGGCGGGGTTCGTGAAGTCCTGATCGACGTCAACGTCGGACTGCCACGCTGTGGCTGTCGGCCGGATGATGCCGCGCGGCTCGCTGATCTCGCCCGCAGCCGCGGCCTCGAGGTCCGGGGGGTCATGGGATACGAAGGTCACCTGATGATGGTCGACGATGGGGCCGAACGAGCCGAGCGGGTTGCGGAGTCGATGTCGGACTTGGTGCGCGCTCATGAGCGGGTCGGGGGTGGAATTCTCTCCGCGGGCGGGACGGGTACTTTCGATTGCAATCTGGCAGCGACCGAAATCCAGGCGGGCTCCTACGCGCTGATGGACACGGCCTACGACCATCTTCAGCTGCCCTTCGAGCCGGCGTTGTTCATCTTGGCGACCGTGATTTCGGTGTCTGAGAAGTTCGCCGTCGCGGATTGCGGACTCAAATCAATGGGGATGGACCACGGTAACCCCCGAATCGACGGCGCCAAGGTGTGGTTCTGTTCCGATGAGCACGTGACTTTCTCATCTCACTCCCCATCAGAGGCACCCGCCGCGCCGGTCCGGGTGGGCGACCGAATCCGTGTGGTTCCAGCCCACGTGGACCCGACGATCGCTTATCACGAACGGCTTCACATCGTCTCCGGAGAAGACGTCATCGACAGCTGGCCCGTCGACCTGCGCGGCTGGTAGCGGACTCGACGGGTCCGACTTCGGCTTCGGCCGGAAGCGATCTTGAAAAAAGAGGGCTCGTGTACGTTCAGCGACCCCGTCGGCTCGACGATATAGCTGGGTATGGCAGAAAAACCGGTCTCGTTGCTCGGACGGCTCGCTGTACACAACAAGCTGATTACGATCGACCAACTCGCCGAAGCCACCCGCGAGCAGGGGCGCCGACAAGACGGAACGAACCTCGGCGAGATCCTGCTGGAGTTGGGCTTCATCAACGAAAGAAAGCGCGACTTGCTGTTGAAGGCGCAGCGAGAAATGCTGGCAAAGTCTCGCGCCAAGCAGGCGGCCGCGAACGCCGCTCCCGGCCTGGAGGCCGACCCGGCGCCGGCCGCTGAACAGAATTCGACTCCTGCGGATCCCATTTCATCTCCGGCTTCCACTCCGATGGCCGAAGCGACGCCGCAAAGGCCGGCGGAACCCTCTCCGCCGCAGCCAGCGGCCCCGCAACCACAACCGGTCCGGCAACCTGCGAATCAACAACAAACGTCGACCGCCCCACAAACAACGGACTCGTCACAACCCGAGCCCGCTCCCGCGATAAAACAGCGCGCATCGCTCGAGATGTCCGCGGTTGCCGTAGAACCCAACGAGGCGGATCGAGCGCGATTCGACCAGACCCTGACGGATCTGGTCGCGCGCGGCGCAAGCGACATCCACATCCACGGCGGCGCTCCGATCAAACTACGCGTCAACGGCGGATTGCAACAGGACAGCAGCGATATCCTGAGTGCATCGGATGCAGAGCGGCTCGTTCTCAGCGGGCTGACTCCAGAACAGCGCAGCAGTTTCGCCAGCGATGGTGAACTCGACCTCTGTTATGCGATCGACGGCGTCGGGCGCTTCCGAGCCAATATCTACCGCCAACATCGCGGCGTAGACGGGGTGTTCCGCTTCATCCCGCAGACACCACCTTCGCTCGAGGAGCTGGGGCTCCCGATGTCGATTGCGAAGTTCACCAATTATCACCAGGGAATGGTCCTGTGCACCGGGCCGACCGGGTGCGGCAAGTCCTCGACTCTGGCCGCTCTCGTCGATTTGATCAACGAAGAACGCAAAGAACACATCCTGACCATCGAGGATCCGATCGAGTACGTACACGTATCCAAACGCTGTCTGGTGAACCAGCGCAGTGTGAATCACCACACGGAATCCTTCGCGCGCGCGCTGAGGGCGGCGTTGCGCGAGGACCCCGACGTCATCGTGATTGGAGAACTTCGCGATCTCGAGACGATCTCCCTGGCGCTCAGCGCTGCCGAGACCGGCCACCTGGTGATCGCGACGCTGCACACCAACAACGCCATTCGCACCATCAACCGGCTGATCGGAGCATTCCCAGCTGACCAGCAGGGACAGATCCGCACGATGATGTCCGAGTCGCTCCGCGCGGTCGTGTCGCAACGTCTGATCCCACGCGCCGATGGCCAGGGTCGCGTCGCAGCGGTCGAAAAGCTCGTGATCACGAAGGCCGTCGGCAACTTGATTCGAGAGAACAAAACATTCCAGATCCACTCGATTCTCCAGACCGGTGCGTCTCAGGGGATGTGCTTGATGGACGAATCGATCAAGGCGCACCTGCTCGCGGGCACGATCACGAAAGAAGACGCCCAAGCAAACTGCGAACACCCCAGCTCGCTGGAGGGGTAACGGAGAACTCATGGCCCGGATCGACGAACTGCTGCGCCAGCTCAAGGACCAGGGAGGATCCGACCTCCATCTTGCGGCCGGCATCGTGCCGCGGATGCGAAAACACGGTGAATTGGAGGCAGTCGAGGGCTGGGATGTCCTCACGGATGAATCGCTTCGCGAGATCGTCCGGGAAGTCTCCACCGATTCGGATTGGAGCGGCTACGAGAGATGTGGTGACCTCGACTTCGCGTATGGACTGGAGGGAGTTGCACGGTTCCGCGCCAATTACTTCGTGCAGGAAAACGGTGCCGGTGCGGTCTTCCGGATCATTCCCGAGGAAATTCTGTCGATCGCAGACTTGAAACTGCCGAAGGCCGTCGAATTGCTGTGCGACCTGAAGGAAGGTCTGGTGCTGATCACCGGCCCGACCGGATCCGGTAAGTCGACGACGCTCGCAGCGGTGATCGACCACATCAACCGGAACCATTCGAAGCACATCGTCACGATCGAAGACCCCGTCGAGTTCGTGCATCAGAACCAGCAGTCCGTGCTGTCTCATCGCGAAGTCGGCACCCACACGCACGGCTTCAGCCCCGCACTTCGCGCTGCGATTCGTCAGGACGCGGATGTGGTGCTCGTGGGCGAGATGCGAGACCAGGAGACCATCGCGCTGGCGATTACTGCAGCGGAGATGGGAATGCTGGTCTTTGGCACGCTACACACCAACAGCGCCACCAAGACGGTCGATCGACTGATCGACGCGTTTCCTTCGAGTGAACAGAACCAGATTCGGGTCAGCTTGTCGGAGTCCCTGACAGGCGTCGTGTCTCAGTTGCTGCTGCCGACCGCCGACGGTAAGGGCCGCTGCGCGGTACACGAGATCCTGTTGAAGACCCAAGGTCTCGCCAATGTGATTCGAGAAGGCAACACGCCCATGCTGAACTCGATCATCCAGTCGGGGAAGAACGTCGGGATGCAATCGATGGATGATGCGCTCTTCGCTCTGGTGAAAGAAGGCGTCATTCGTCCGGTCGACGCCTACATGAAGGCAGCGAACAAGTCCCGCTTCGAGCCCTTGATCGACGAACCGGCCGAATAGCCGCGCCCGAGCCATCTCGACAAAGTCCGAGTCTCCCGACACAATGCGACCTCGAGCGAGGAGATCCATTGCGTCGATTACCGGTCATTCTTTTCGCAGTCACGATGGTGAGCGTCGTGCTGTTTGGTGGGCACTACTACCTCGCGACCCGGCTGATCCTGGAGCCGGGGATTGCCGAACCCTGGCGCAGCCCGCTGCTGGTATTGCTGTGTCTGGCAGCTGCCAGTCTCGTCGCCTCGCCGATCAGCGAGCGGACCTTGCCGCCGGCGATTTCGCGCTGGGTCGCTTGGCCCTCCGCCATCTGGATGGGGCTCGGGTTCTGGTTGCTGCTCGCCACAGCGATCAGCGATCTGGGGCTGTCTCTATTCGGTGTAATAGGCGCGTCCTCGGATGGCCTCGTATCCAGCTATCGCGCCGCGGGAGTCGTCGCGATCAGCGTGTTCGCAAGCGCCGTCGCACTCCGGTCGGGATTGAGCCCTCCGCGAGACGTGCGCGTCGAAATCGAATTGGAAGGCTGGCCCTCTGCGTTGGATGGATTTCGGATCGTGCAGATCACCGACATCCACATCGGCCCGATACTCGGCCGTCGATTCGCGCGCGAGATCGTGGACCGTGTCAACGCGCTCGATCCCGATCTGATCGCGGTGACGGGCGACCTGGTCGACGGTGCCGTCGAAAAACTCGCTGACGAAGTCGACCCGTTCAGGGATCTGAAATCACGATACGGAGTGTTCTTCGTCACCGGAAACCACGATCACTATTCGGGTGTGGTCGATTGGGTCGAGAAGGCGAGCGAACTCGGCATGCGCGTTCTGCGCAATGAGTACGTGGAGATCGGCGATTCGGACTGCGGGTTCGATCTGATCGGAGTCGATGATCACCGCGGCAACATGGTTGGGGACGATGGAAGGGCGGACCTGCCCAAAGCACTCGCTGGCCGTAATCCGAGCCGGCACGCGATCTTGTTGGCCCACGATCCGACCACGTTTCGGGGTGCCTCGAAGCTGGGAGTCGATCTGCAGATTTCCGGACACACACATGGCGGACAGATCTGGCCATTCGAATATTTCGTGCGCGCCGCAGTCCCCTGGGTTGCCGGTCACTACCGCGTCCGCGAGTCGCAACTCTACGTGAGCCGGGGGACCGGTTTCTGGGGACCGCCGATGCGACTCTTTGCACCCGCAGAGATCTCGGAACTCGTGATACGGGGCCCTGCGCTGGGTTAGAAGCGACGATTCGAATCGAACCGGCCCGCCTCTGGCGGGGACCCCCGATCGGGTCCAAACTCCCGCCTTCTTCAGCCGGATGGGAGTACGACGATGATCGAGTGGAGCGAGCAGCACCAGATGATCCGAGACACGGTTCGGCGGTTTGTCGAAGCGGAAATCGTCCCCAACCTCGAGGAACTGGAGCACGGCGACACACCGCCTTACGACGTGTTGCGGAAGCTGTTTTCGACCTTCGGCATGGACGAGATGGCGCGCTCACGATTCGAGAAGCAGATCGCGCGCGAGAAGTCGGGTGCAGCGGCGCCGGCACAGAGCCAGGAGGCGGTCGCAGGCCGAGGCGACGCAGCCGCGATGCAGATCATCCCCATCATCGAGCTATGTCGGTTCTGCCCCGGCATGGTGACGGCCATGGGCGTGAGCATGGGGCTCACCGGTTCGGCCGTGATGTCGAAGGGCACGATCGCGCAGAAAGAACGCTGGGGGCTCGACCTGCTGACGATGAACAAGATCGGATCGTGGGCGATCACCGAACCGGGGTCTGGCTCAGATGCATTCGGCAGCATGAAGAGCACGGCGCGCCGCGACGGCCAGGGCGGATACATCTTGAACGGCGCCAAGACTTTCATCACCAACGGCCCCTATGCAGACATCATCGTGTTCATCTGCAAGCTCGAAGAAGATGGGGTCGAGGCCAAGGACCGGAAGATCCTCACGTTCGTGCTCGAGAAGGGGATGGAGGGGCTGACTCAGTCCAAGCCGATGCGGAAGATGGGACTTCATTCATCACCGACGGGAGAGCTCTTCCTGCAGGACGTTCACGCGACGGCTGACCGTCTGCTCGGTGAGACCGAGGACGTACCGGCGCGGTCGGGCGCGAAACAGACCTTCTCGATGGAGCGGACCGGCGTGGCCTCGATGGCGCTCGGGATCGTCGAGCGTTGTCTCGAACTGTCGCTTGCCTATTCGAAGGAACGCATTCAGTTCGGCAAGCCGATCGGCGAATTCCAGCTGATTCAAGACAAACTCGCCCGAATGGAAGTCGCGCGAATGAACATCCAGAACCTGGTGTTCCGGCAGATCGAACTCGCCGAGGTTGGCCGAGGCCCCAGCCTTGCCGAAGCATCTGCGATGAAACTGTATTCGGCTCGCGCAGCGATGGAGGTCGCGCTCGAAGCGGTCCAGATCTTCGGCGGCAACGGCTACATGGCGGAGTATCAGGTCGAACAGCTGTGCCGCGATGCGAAGGTGCTGCAGATCTACGCCGGGACCGACGAGATCCAGATTTCTGCGATCGCGAGGGAGCTGCTCTCGAACTGAATCTCGCATTCGGAGGCTGGGTCAGTGCATGATTTCGCTCTCGGGTCTGGCCGAGATGAATTCGAACAACTCCAGCAATGCTTGCTGATCAGCCTGGAGCTGATCCAGTGTTTCGCGCGCGAGACGCGTGTTCTCACGAATCGCTACGTGTCGTTCGAGTGTCTCGTGTACGAGTTCCAATAGCCGCCCGCGTTCTCGACCATCGAAATCCCTCTCGATCTGGGTCGCGATAGCGAGCAGGCGGTCGGCGAACCCAGAGGGGTCGGCCTGCTTGCGAATCTGATCCTTCAATTCCCTACTCATGCGAGAGCAGTAGTGCAAAGTGCATGCCCCAACTGACGTTCGGTGGTTTGACGGAAGGTTGGCCGGCTCGTTGCGAGTCAGCTGCGGGTTGCCAAGCGAACGGTCGAGCCAGCTCTCGGGTACACCTGGGAATCGAAGTACACAGGCTGCGCAATTTTTTTCGTCCCACCCGGTGGGCTTTGCTCGAGATCGGCCACACCGATTCGGTGCTGAGGCGGGCTTCGTTCGCAGGACCACTGGCTCGCTCGAAATCGACACGAAATCGGAGGCTTGCGGAGGCCGCCTGCCGGCCCTACCGGGGGCTCATTTGGCGTGGGTTCCGAGCTAAACTCCAGCCGTCGCGGCAGCGAGCGCGGGGAGGATGGGCGCGGTCGCACCGCGATCGAAGTGGGGGGACCTGATGAGCGCAAGAGCGAGCACTACCGCGAGTTCGACGACGTGAGGGATCTCGAACGCATCCGAATCCCGGAGCGTCGCGTTCCGGAGTGCATCCGGTTGCCGGTGCGCGACGGGGTTCAACCCGATCCGAAGCCGCCGGTCCGGATCTATCTCGGCACCGAGGCGAGCCAGTTCCGTCCGGAGCGTGTGTTGGTCTGGTCGATCGAGCAAGTACGAGACCCCAGTCGCGTTTACGAAATCTACATGATGAAGGAGCTGGCCGGTTTCGATCGCAGCCGCTGGACGACTGGATTCACCAACTACCGATTCGCGATTCCATATTTCGCTGGTAGTGGTCGAGCCATCTACAACGACGAAGACCAGATCTACCTGACAGATCCGGCTGAGCTGTTCGATCTCGAGATGGGGGACAAGGGCTTCCTTGCGATTTCAGAGACTGAGTCGTCGGTGATGCTGATCGACTGCGACCGGATGTCACGCCTCTGGAGTATCGATGCGGTGCGTACCGGCCGGAAGAAGGTGCTGCTCTCACGCGCCGTCGAAGCGGGTCTGTTTGGAGACCTCGATCCGCATTGGAACGCCCGAGACGGAGAGTACGTCGCAGGACGTTCGCACTTGCTTCACTACACGACGTTGCACACGCAGCCGTGGTGTCCGTTTCCGGAGCGGTTCGTGTATCGAGACAATCCGCTGGGTCATTTGTGGCACGATCTCGAGCGCGACGCGGACAAGGCGCAGTTCTCGTTATTCGATCGGGAGCGACCGAGTTCACGATTCGCTGGCACCGTCGGGCAGGCGGCTGCTGCGGCCGGCGAGGACTCCCCCGAGCTGAAAGAACCGGTCGAGCGGGCATCTGCGATGTCGCTTCTGCGCTGGGATCCGACAGGTACCGCTGAGCGCCGCAGCGCAGACGCGGTGATGTGTAGCGGTGGGCTCGACGCGCTTCCGGAGGACGACGTTCCCTGGGTGCTCGATGAGGTGTTCTCCGCCGCACAGCGCTTTGTGTTTGCGGCTGTCGATTGTGTCGTGGGCCCCGCTCCCGGCCCGACGGAAACAGAGACAGAGACTTCTGCGGAACGTTGGAGCGACCACTTCCACGCAGCTGCGCATCGCCACCCGGAAATCCACTGGGAGCTGCTGGTTCGGCGTCGCGATGGACTGAACACGGTAGTGGATACCTGGTCCGTTGGTGGTCCTCGCTTCGATTCCGAACTGCCTCGTGTTTGGGTGGTAGTCGATCGCGGGCCTGAGGATACGGAAGCCGCCGATGCGTTGTGCGAGGCGCTGGGCTGGCCCGCCGAGCGCATCGCGCTTGGGGCGACCTCGTTGGCACCGCCATGGCCCGATCTGCTGGTTGCATCGGGCTCCGGCACGGCTTCGGTCGTGGAAGCCGTGCGAGCCGGGTCGCTCGGCCGAACCCGTGTCGTGACGCTGGGTGAGTCGAGCGGCACGACTGGCGTCGACTTGTCTGTCGCAGCCGCATCCGCGGGCCTCTTCCCGTTGGCGAACCGGTTCGAGATTGCGACTCCCCTGACCTGGCACGATGCGGGCCGCCGCTCACGTGCGATGGAGCATTTTCGAGACGTGTTCGATCGGGCGCCTGCACCGCGAGTCGTGGTCATTGCAGGCGGAGCGGACTCCAGCGGGCGATTGAGTGCGCGAGCGATCGAAGAACTCGAGAAGTCCGTTGGCGTGATCCAGAAGGCGGGCGGGACGCTCTTCGGATTGGCCAGCGCGCCCTACGAAGGTGAGATTCGTCGCATTCTCGGCTCCGATCCACGTGTGCTCCCGTTGAGTCGAGGCGACGATGTCTATCTGGCGCACCTGGCGTGGGCGGACGAATTTCTGGTAACCGGCCACTCGGAGCGGATTCTCGCGGACGTGTGCAAGATCGGGAAGCCGGTCCAGATTCTACCGGTCGAGCCGCATGGCTACGGCTATCGGTTCCGCGCAGCAGTTGCGCAGATGGCCGACTCGGCGCCGCTCAACAATCGCGGCACGGTACGTCCCCAGCAGGGCCTCGAACGACTTTGTTCTCGCTTGATCTCGCGGGGAATCGTCCGACCTCCGCGCAATTTCGGCGCAGTCGAAGACCTGCTGGTACAGCATGGCGCTGCGACTGTGATCGGGTCCGGCGTGACCTCCCGCCAGGTCCTGGACGAGTCGGAGCGCGTGGCTGACCAGGTCAGATCGCTGCTCGGCGTTCGCTGAAAAGCGAACCTCGACGCAGCATTCGCGCACCACTGGAATCGACGTGAGTTGCGCATTGGATGCCGCCTGCGGGTAAAGCTCCGCTGGCTGCTTCCCGATACAGAACCAGTGTGCAGCCGATTTGTATCGACTGTGGTCCCCTCGACTTACTCGGGGAACCTGCAGATTCACGCCCCCCGTGAATTCACTAGGAGACGACGGTGATGGCGAGACGGGAGGCGGACTCGGACCGCGAGTCGCTCTGGCGCAGACGCTTCGTCGTCCTCGCAACAGTTCTCTTTCCGCTCCTGGTCATGGGAGGGGCGCTGGCGCCCCAGGTCGTCAGCGTGATGATCGATGAGTCTGACCTGCGTGACGCGGAAGCGAACTACGAATCGCCTGAACTGGATTTCGACAAGCCCATCCCCGGGCTGCCGCCACTTCCACTCCCGCTGGAGCCGATGGATTTCAACTCGGGCTTCATTCCGGAACTGCTCGATCTGCAACATCTGTTCACCCGAACGCGACTATCGAACGATCCGATGTCGCTGCGATTCTCGAGGTTGCTGAGCTTTCCGCGAAATCATGGCGATGTGATCGTGATGGATGATGTCGACCGGGAGATTCGCGATGTCGTCTTCAAGGATCCGATCATGGTCGGTGCGATTACCGGGGATTTCGGACCAGGGGAGATCGATCTGCTCTCGCTCGATGATCCGAGGCCACTCGGTGACGGCTTCACCTTCGATGATCCGCAGAGTACCGGCGAAGGCGACCCGACCATGATGGTCGCCCTGCCGGAGCCCGGCAGCTTCGTTCTCACGCTCGCGGGTCTGCTCATCCTGACCCTGCGAAGACGTTAGAAGCCATCTCACAAAGCCCCGACCCAGTGGCTTCTGGCGGCACCTCGAGGCGTTAGTCCTATTGCGGGTCCCAACGACGCCATCTCCAATGCCGTCGTCTCGATCATCTCGCTACAGTCGCAGCTGGATCTTCGCGCCAGTGGGTGTAAGGGTTCGCAGCAGGAGGTGGGACCAGGCCTTGCGGACGGCTGACTGTGGTTGATCGTGGTCGATTGTGATTGACGAAGCCGACCCTGGGGCTGGCTGGCTACCTCGATGGCTGTTGCCATCGGGTGTATTGGTCGCAGCGACGCTATTCGCGTATTGGCCGGTTCTCGACAACGGGTTCGTCAACTACGACGATCGCCTCTACATCCTGGGAAACCCGCAGGTTCGGCTGGGCCTGACCCCAGAGAGCATCGCCTGGGCGTTCTCGACCTTCCACGGCGCCAATTGGTTTCCATTGACATGGCTGTCGTGGATGACCGACGTCGAACTCCATGGCACGGACGCGGCTGGGTTCCATCTCACCAGCCTGCTCTTTCACTGCCTGAATTCGGTCCTGCTTTTGGTGGCCTTCATTCGCTTGTCCGGCAGCGTCGCTTCCAGCGTTTTTGTAGCGGCGGTCTTCGCCCTTCATCCACTGCATGTCGAATCGGTCGCATGGGCGTCCGCGCGCAAGGACGTGATCAGCGCCAGTTTTTTCATGCTCGCACTGATCGGGCATGCCGAGGCCTCGCGGAGATTGGATGTGGGCGACGCGAGAGGCGCATGCGCGAGTCGAGCGGGTGTGGCGCTGAGCCTGGCTCTGGGGCTCATGGCCAAGCCGACTCTCGTCGTGTTGCCGTTCGTATTGCTGCTGCTGGATGCGTGGCCACTGCGAAGGCTTCGGGTTTCGGGGGGCACGCTCGGTCTTGGGCGCGCGATCGTGGAAAAGTGGCCGCTCTTTGCGATCGCTGCGTCGGGTGCGGCGATCACACTCGCGTCGCAGAGCGCGGGAGGCGCCGTACAATCATTGACCGATATCGGGCCGTTGACACGGCTCGAGAATGCGGCCGTGTCCTATGTCGCCTACGTGTGTCACTCGGTCTGGCCGAGCGGACTGGTCGCCTACTACCCGCACCCCGGCAACTCGCTTCCGATCTGGAAGGTCGGAGCCGCATTGGTGTTCTGCGGTTCCGTGACCTGGGGAGTCTGGCGATCGTGGGCCGATCGTCCATATCTCGCCATCGGTTGGTTCTGGTTCGGAGGGGCACTGGTTCCAGTCATCGGGATCGTCCAGGTCGGTCAGGCCGCGATGGCAGATCGTTACATGTATTTGCCATTGGTCGGCCTGTCGATCATGGTCGCCTTTTCGGCCAGAAGGCTCGCATCGCGCGGTCGTGCATTCGAGTTGGCGATCGCCACCGTGGCCGCTGTGCTGCTCATCTCGATGATCTTCGCCACGCGAAATCAAGTGCGTCTGTGGAAGGACAGCACCACGCTGTTCGAGCACGCGCTCGCGACGACCGAACGGAACCATGTGGCGCACATCAATATCGGAGTCGCTCTCGTCAACACCCAGCAGTATGCTGAAGCCGAAGTCCACCTTCGCGAGGCGCTGGAGATCGCACCCCGTTCTGCGCTCGCGCACGGCGTATTTGCAGACGCGCTTCGTGGCCAGGGACGGTTCGCTCGCGCAATCGATCAGTATCGGGCAGCATTGGTTCTGGATCCCGGTTCGCCGCGCTGGCTCGCGGGGCTCGGCAGTGCGCTGCTGGACGCCGGGCGCGGGGCCGAGGCTGTGGACACCTACCGTCGCGTGCTCGAACGCGAGCCGTCACCGGTCGCGTTCGCGAATCTGGGGTTGGCGTTGCTCAACGACGGCTCGTACCCAGAGGCGATTGCTCAACTCGAGCGAGCGCTCGAGTTGAAGCCGAGTCTCGCCAGTGCACACGGCAACCTCGGAATCGCGCTGTTGCAGACGAAGCGGCCAGACGCGGCGATCGAGCATTTGGAACTTGCATTGAAAAGCGAGCCTGAACTCGCGCTGGTGCGTGCCAATCTGGCGCTCGCGTTGGCCGAGCGCGACGGCTCTGCTGCGGGACTCGAGTCGATCGAGCGGGCGATTCGACTCGAGCCGCACAACGCGAAGTTTCACACCATCGCGGCACGGTTGGCGCGCGGTGCAAATCGCCGCGAACTCTCCATTTCGCACTATCGCAACGCGATCGAATTCGGTGATCGCAGTGTCGGCAATCTGAACGATCTGGCCTGGCTGCTGGCGACTGACGAAGACAGCAGCGCACACAGCGAAGCCATCGCACTCGGGCTGGAGGCCGTAGAAGCCTCGGATCCCCCGAGTGCAGACGTTCTCGACACGCTGTCGGTCGCGTATGCGGCCAGCGGTCGTTGGGACGAAGCTCTCGGTAGCGCGCAGCGCGCGCTTTCGATCGTCGAAGCGGGTGGCTCGCGCCCGGAATTCGCCGATCAGATTCGGAGGCGGATCCCGATCTATCGCTCGAGGAGTACGAATCCGGCGAGCGAATAGTCGGCCCACGCGTGAGGCGAGGGCAGTGGATCGGGAATGCGGCGAATCGCGTCGATCGCCTGGAGATGCTATTTGCGCCTGGCCCTTCGGGGCTTGAGCTGCGCCTTCAGGTAACGCCCGGTGTGTGACGTCTTGACCTCGGCCACACGCTCGGGTGTTCCGCTAGCGAGCAACTGACCGCCGGCGGGCCCCCCCTCGGGTCCGAGGTCGATCACCCAGTCGGCGGTCTTGATCACGTCTAGGTTGTGTTCGATCACCACGATCGTGTTGCCGGCATCGACAAGGCGTCCCAGTACGTCGAGCAGCTTTCGCGTGTCGTCGAAGTGCAGTCCGGTGGTCGGTTCGTCGAGGAGATAGAGGGTCCGGCCGGTAGCGCGTTTCGACAACTCCCTGGCCAGCTTGATTCGTTGTGCTTCGCCACCGGACAATGTGGGCGATGGTTGGCCGAGGTGCAGGTAGTCGAGCCCGACATCGATCAGCAGCGAGATCGGACCGGAAATCTTCGGGTGCGCCGCAAAAACCTCGGCCGCCTCTTTCACGGTGAGTTCGAGCACGTCGGCGATCGAAAGGCCCTTGTAGTTGACCCGCAGCGTTGCATCGTTGAATCGCCGACCGCTGCAGTCCTCGCACTTGACATAGACATCCGCGAGAAAATGCATCTCGATCTTGCGTACGCCGTCGCCTTGGCAGGCTTCACAGCGGCCGCCTTTGACGTTGAAGGAAAACCTGCCCGGTTTGTACCCGTGTACTCGGGAATCGGGGAGTTGTGCGAAGAAGCCGCGGATCTCGTCGAATACCTTGATGTAAGTGGCGGGGTTGCTTCGCGGTGTTCGTCCGATCGGGCGCTGATCGATGTTGATGACCTTGTCGAGTTGGTCGAGCCCGTGGACCGCTCCGTGGCTTCCTACCCGTCGTGTTGAATTGTGAAACTTCCGCGCCAATGCGGGATACAGGATGTCATTGACCAGCGTGGATTTGCCCGCCCCCGAAACGCCGGTCACCGCCGTCAGAACCCCCAACGGGAATTCCACGTCCAGGTCGCACAGGTTGTTCTCATCGGCGCCCGTGACTTTGATGCTGCCCGAGGGCTGACGCCGCGATTCCGGGACCGTGATCTCCCGGCGTCCAGACAAGTAGGCTCCGGTCAGCGAGCGCCGGGACTTTTCGATTCCTTTCGGCGTTCCGGCATAGACGATTCGCCCACCCGCGACGCCTGCACCCGGCCCGAAGTCGATCACGTGATCTGCGGCGCGAATCGTCTCCTCGTCGTGCTCGACCACCACGACGGTGTTACCGATGTCCCGCATACCCGTCAGCGTAGACAGCAACCGCTTGTTGTCGCGCTGATGGAGCCCGATCGACGGCTCATCGAGGATGTAGATGACGCCGGTCAGTTCGGATCCGATCTGGCTCGCCAGCCGAATTCGTTGCGACTCGCCGCCAGACAGCGACGGTCCCGCACGGTCGAGTGAGAGGTAGCCGAGGCCGACTGACGAAAGGAAGTCGAGCCTCGCGACGATCTCCTTGCGGACCTCCGCTGCGATCTCCTGGGCCGCACCCTTCAACTGCATCGAATGGAAGAAGCTCCGAGCGTCGTCGACGGTCATCGCG
>JAJDAM010000844.1 GCA_029261905.1 Deltaproteobacteria bacterium | reverse complement strand
GCACGATCACCGAGATCATCAACAAGGACTCGAATGGACCCGACACGCTGTCGGGAGCCGTCGCGATCGCCGTGGATTCGAACCTCAACGCCTACGTCGCAGGCAACGTCAGCAACAACGCATTCATGATCACGCCGAGTGGAACGATCACGGAGATCATCGACGGCACAGGTGACGGCTCGACCAACCTCGCCGGACCGCTCGGGATTGCCGTAGGCCCCAATGGCGATGTCTTCATCAGTTCGGGTGCGGCCGCGAGCAATGTCGTCTTCAAGGTTGCGGCTGGCGGCGCCAAGAGCGTCATCCTCGATCAAACGGGCGACGGATCCGGTGGAACTCTGTTCGGACCCTCCGATGTGGCAGTCGACGCGTCGGGAAACGCCTACGTCGTCGGCCAACTCAGCCACAATGCGTTTCGAGTCACTCCGACGGGAACGATCACGGAGATCATCGACGCCACCGGCGACACGACGGGCAATCCCCTGAACACGCCGATCGACGTTGCCGTCGATCAATCGGCCAACGTCTATCTGGCCGGGCTGGGAACTGACAACGCATTCGTCGTGACCCCGGCAGGCACGATCAGCGAGATCATCGACTCGACGGGCGACACAATGGGCACCGCGCTCGACGCCCCGCTCGGAATCGCCGTGGGCGATGACGGCAGCGTCTTCGTGGCCGGACGCGACTCGAACAACGTGTTCGTTCCAGAGCCCGGCCACGGCGCGCTTCAGCTGATCAGCATCCTCGCGCTGATCGGGATACGAAGAGCACGCCGCTGACGCAGTCGGGCATGCCCCGCTTCAGACAGTGCCCCACCCGAATTTCCAGCTTGGTTTGACAAAGCTCCCGGAAGTTCAATCGAGCTTCAGAACCTTCCTGGCGTTGTCGCGAAGAAATTTCGGCCACACGGCGTCCTTGAACGGAACGCTCGGCATGTCGGTCATGATCCGTTCGAGTGAGAGCCCCATCGGGAAGTAGCCCGCATAGATGATCCGGTCGGCACCACGCGAATTCGCGTAGTTCACGATTTCTTCGGGGTAGTACTTGGGCGCGAAAGCGGACGTCGAGTAGTAGAGATTCGGCCACTTCAGCATCAGCTTCATCGCGAGCTTCTCCCAGGGCTCGCAGCCGTGACGCGTCACGAACACCAGGTCGGGAAAGTCGTACATCACCTGGTCGATCAACTCGACCTTCTGGGGCCACATCGGAAATCGCGGCCCCGGGACGCCGGCGCACACGAAGATCGGAACGTCCAGCTCGACGCACTTGGCGTAGATCGGATACATCTTCGCGGCGTCGATCGCGACTTGCGGGTTGTAGCCCGAGTTGAATGCGCCAAACGAGCGCACGCCGAACTCCTCGTACTGCTGCACCATTTCTTTGATGCCTTGGGTACCCCGGTTCGGGTCGACATGACCTTGGCCTACGAATCGGTCGGGGTGCTGCTTCAGCGCCTGGTTGGAAACCTCCGAGCCGACACCGATGAGGCCGACCTCGACCCCGAAGCGGTCCATTTCGTGAAGCGTGACCGAGATCGGGTCCGCGGTCCCATACAGCTCTTTGGGAACGTTCTTGAACATGTACTCGACCGGGAAATCGTCGTTGGTCGAGCCATCCTTGAGTTGCGCGCGGATGAAGTCGTACTGCGCGAAATCGTTCGCCGGAAAGCCGATCATGCAATCGACGATCCCAATGTCTTTGGGTATGGCCATCAGAAATCGAAGTCCTGTAGCGGAAGGGTCCGCGCTCGGATTGCGTGAACAGCCAGCATAGGTGTGGTGAGAAATGCAGGCTAGGCTGAGGCCCTATGACGATCATCGACATCTTCAATGGCGACGCAGACGGGATCTGCGCTCTCACCCAGATCCGCAATGCGAATCCGGCCGAGTCCCGACTCGTTACGGGTGTGAAGCGCGACATCTCGTTGGTCGAGAAAGCGGGCATCGAAGCCGGCGACCAGGTCACCGTACTCGACATTTCGCTCGACAAGAATCGCAGCGCGGTCGTGGACGCGCTGGCCGTTGGAGCCGAAGTCTTCTACGCAGACCATCACGACCCGGGTGAAATCCCCAATCACCCGCACCTGACGGCGCTGATCGATACCGCGCCCGACGTCTGTACGAGCATCCTGGTCAACCAGCACCTGGAAAGTCGATTCGTCGAGTGGGCGATCGTCGGCGCGTTTGGCGACAACCTGAAAATCCCGGCGCGTTCGCTGGCCGAACCGCTGCACCTCGAAGCCGACCGGCTCGAACTGCTCGATCGGCTCGGTGTGTGTATCAACTACAACGGATACGGCGCTTCGCTCGATGACCTGCATTTCAAGCCGGCCGATCTGTTCAGGCTGGTTTCCCGCTACGCGAGCCCGTTCGATTTCGTCGAACACAGCGCCGACGCATTCGGTGAGCTCGAAAGCGGCTATCTCGAAGACATGTCCAAAGCCCGAAAGCTCCGGCCGTCTGCAGAAAGCGCCGACACGGCGGTATTGCTGTTCCCCAACGAGGCGTGGGCGCGTCGCTCGAGCGGTGTCTTCAGCAACGAACTCGCCAATGAATCCCCCGCGCGCGCGCACGCCGTCATTACCGAGCGCGACGATGGCACCTACCTCGTCAGTGTTCGGGCTCCACTCGAGCGAAAGACGGGGGCGTCCGAGCTGTGTCGCCGCTTCCCAACCGGCGGCGGACGCGAAGCGGCGGCCGGCATCAACAACCTGCCCGCCGATCAACTCGACAGCTTCATCGCAGAGTTCGCGAGCTTCTACCAGATTTCCTAGGGCGCTGGCACGGATCACGCGCGGGTTCGCGTCAATCGGCGACGCGTACGACCGTCGTCCCGACGGTACCCCCGTTGAGCTGTTCGATGAATGCGTGTGGATCCTGATCGAGCCCGTGGTACTCGGTCACATGCGGATGCAGCTTCCCCGTTCCTATCCACGCTCCCAAGTAGCTGCGTG
>JAJDAM010000843.1 GCA_029261905.1 Deltaproteobacteria bacterium | reverse complement strand
TTGTCGAGCAACTCGAGCTCGTCGAAGGTCCGCGCCAGCATTTCATCCATGAAGCGGATCTCACTGTCGTAGATCGCTGACGGGGAGGGGGCCATGGCCTTGATCCAGGGCACTCGAGCTTCGTAGGGTCGATGCGCGTCATTCAGGTGCAAATAGAGGAAAAAGGGCTCGTCTCCATCGCGGAGTTCGGACTGCCACTCCAGCAGATGTCGCGCCAACTCGTCTGCATTCGCTTCGGGATGGCGCTCGAATCGATCGAACCCGCGCGTGAAACCGATCTCATCGCCGATGTTGATGTTGGAGGATAGGCCGAAAGTGCGGTAGCCCGCGCGTCTCAGTATTTCGGGTAGCGTCGGAGTGGTGCCCGGCATCCGGTTGATCGGGATCACGACCTCGCCCCGGCTTCGAAGATCGTCGGCTTGTCGTTCGTGCGCCCCAAAGCCGGTGACGACGCCGTGGTCGCGTGGGTACAAGCTCGTGAACAAAGAAGCAGAAGCGGGGGCCGTGCTCGCTGAACTCGAATAGGCGTTGCGAAACACCACGGACTCGTTTCCCAGCCGATCGAGAAACGGCGAGGTCGGCTCGTCGTAGCCGTAGATGCCAAGATGATCGGCCCGCGTCGTGTCGAGGACGACCATCACTACGTTCGGCGCGTCCGGACCGCCGCAAGCGGCTCCAGTGATGAGAGCGACCGCTGCGACGAGCGCCCGGCGCCAGCCCCGGCGTCGTAATGAATGGGTCGACTTCACCTGATCATGATAACCGGACCCGCGCTCGAAGCGCGCCGGTGGTCTGCAGCTCAGGAGTCTCGGCGGCGTGCTTGCCGGCGTGCTTGCAGGTAGTCACGCCGCGCGGTTGCACATTCGGCATCGTTGAACGCAGCCACCAGCCCGTCCGCATCGGACCAGCTTCGCATCGTGCCGACCATCTGGTCCGTCACGGCGTTTACGTGACGCTTGGTGGCGAACAGCGCGTGCGACGCCTTGGATGCCAGTGAGCGGGCCAGATCCATAACTGTGTCATCGAGCTCGTCCGCAGGGACCAGGCGATTGAGGAAGCCCGCGGCCTTGGCTTCGGCAGCATCGAACGGGCGGCAGGTGAGCACGAGTTCTTTGGTGAGCGCCGGACCGATTTCGCGCACCAGCCGCGGAATCCCTCCCCAGGCGAGCGGAATGCCGAGATCGACCTCGGGTATGGAGAAGCGTGCATCTTCTGTCGCGACCCGGAGGTCACAGGCGGCAGCCAGAACCAATCCTCCGCCGACACACCATCCGCGGATCGATGCGATGCTGAGCGCCCGCATGTTCTCGAGCGCATCCGCCATCTGGCGTCCCCGATCGGCGGCTTCCCGCATGGGGACGTCCTGTGGGCCCTCGAAGCTCCCGAGGTCTGCACCCGCAGAGAACGCGCGCCCCGCGCCACTGACGATCACCACCTTGACTTCGGGCTGCTCGTCGAACCAACGCGCCGCGGCTGCGAGCTCTGTCAGTGCCGTGGTCGACAGCGGATTCAGCTTCTCCGGTCGATCGAGCGTCAGGTGGCCAAGGCTACCCTGGATGTCTGTGCGTAGCGTCTCGAACATGTGCCACCTCCCTCGACGGAGCGTAACACGGCCTGTCGACTGAGAACATCAGGCAGCGCGTCGACGCAGCCCAACTCACTTCGACTCGAGCCGTGCGCGCGCTCGATCGCGATCGAATCGATAGGCGTGGCTGCCGCCGCTCGTGCTCGTTGCGAGCGGCGAGAAGATCTCGGGTAGGGCCTTCGCCCAGGCGCTTTCTGGCATGGTGTCGGGCTGGAGGGTCACCAGCAGCGTCACGTCTCGATCGATCAGTCGCCCAAGCCACGCATCCATGTCGGCTTCGCGCCGTAGCCGCTGCGCGAGTCGATAGTCGATGATCTCGCCCGACCGCGTCGGAGCCACGTACACGAGTTCGTGTTGAAGTCGCGAGCCGAACAGCGGGTATCGATAACCATTGTGCAACAGGCCGGCCCACCCCGTGGAAACCGCGATGCGCTCCGCAGGCAATCGATCGACCGCCTGCCAGATCGTCCAGCTCGAGGCGAACGCGGGCCACAGCGCGTGACCATCGAATGCCGCGCGCTCGGCACTCGCCGCGTAGACTCGGAAGCGGAGATCATCGCGAACTTCGCTGAGCCCGGTGCCGAGTGCGAAGATCGCGACCACGATACCGAGGCCACGCGCCACTCGACCGGTTGCGGACGTCGAAGCCAGGTTTCGGCCGAGCAGGACGACAAGTCCTGTCAGGCCCAGTACGGCGAGTGCGACCGCGATCGCGGCAGGCCACTCGATCGGCGATACACCACTCGGCAGTCCGAAGGCCAGCGTGATGACCGCGATCCCCGACCAGATCGCCCGTTCGGCCGGGATGCGCGCAACCGAGGCCATCACGGCGAGGGCGATCCCTGCCGTGCCGAGATACCGACCCGCGTTCGTCGAGTAGAAATGCTGGAGGTGGTCGGAGAACGGCGACAGAGTGAAGGCGTAGATTGCGGACCACGCGGTCGCGACAAGAAACAGCGCAGCCACGCGTCGCTCCCGTCGTGCCAGAAGAGCGACTCCTCCAATGGGTGCGAGTGCGAGCAGTGCCACACCGGCGGGGCCAAAGCCGAGATGGACGCCCGAGTTGGTTCCTCCGCGACCCCATGGCCAGAACACACCGACGGCTCGCTCGACGGGCGTGAGTGAGCCGGCTGGCGGTTGGTACTCCTTCCCCATTTCGACCAACCACCGCCACGGCCACTCCCCGTTGCCCTCGAACAGGTTGACGCCGAACAGCTCGACCGCGAATGGGTAGAGGGGGTTGCCGGTGTGGGCCCAGGTTTGCAGTAGATGAACGAGCAACACGCAAGCCGGTAGGACAGGAAGCGCCAGCTGCCACACGCGCTGTGCAGCGCTGCGTGTGCCGGATGGGCTCATCAGCGCCTGGACACTCACCGCAGCCAGCCCGCACAACATCAGCGGAACGGCGGTGATTTTCACGGAGGCCGCCAGACCGAATGCCGCCATCGCGAGGGCCGCGTCGCGCGTGTTCGGGCGTGCGCCGTTTCGAATGATGAACAGGCTGCCGGCGCCCGCGAGTGCGACCACGATGTTGTCGACATAGCCGCTGGTCACCCAGGCCAGCAGCGCGGGGCTCGCGGCAACCGAGATCGCCATCAGCGTGGCGGTTTCGCGCGGTACTTCGAGCGATCGCGCGCATGCAAATGCGCTCACGGCAGTGGCGAGGACGACACCGGTTCCCGCGAGCGCGAGCAATGCGTCGCTTCCGACCGGCAACATGGCCCACGCCCACAACACCTCGCCGGCGGTCGGGAAATACTCGTAGTAGCTCCAATTGTCGGGTGCGATCTCGCGGACGAAACCACCCGATTGCACGAAGCGTGCGGCGTGCACGAGGTGGTAGGTCAGCGAGTCCCACGCGAGTGGCGGTGCGACGAGGCCGCGGGCCAGCCGCGCGAGCAGCAGTGCGCCGAACCCGATGACGATCGCGCGCACAACTCGACCGAGGCCTGTCCACCCATCGCGAATCGCTCGCAGATCGGCGCGCGCCTGACGTGGCGCGGATCGGACTTTGAGCCAGCACACCAGCGCGATCAGGAAGCACAGTGGAAGCGCGATCCAAGCCCGGAATCCGCTCCACGCTGCCAGCGCGAAGAACACCGCGACAAGGCCGTACCAGGCGATCACGAACTGCGCGCTGAAGCGAACGGCCGCGGATGCGCTGGGAAACAGACGCGCGGCTGCCACGTAGCTCGACCAGGCGCATGCGAGCACCAGCAAAGCTGCGACGACGAATCCGGCTCCGCTGGCGAGCACGCAAGTCTCCTGGTGATGCGTGAGCCGAGGCTACCGCTTCGCGGCCGAGAAGTCGGCTCGCACAAGCGTTTTCGGTGGGCTATTCCCAGCCCATGTTCACGGCTCGGTACTGAAGTGATGGGATCCGTCGCGCCCTGGCTCGGTCTGATGGGACTCGCGACCTGGCTGTTCGCGCGCAACTGGGCCGGCTGGACGGATCCGATGGTCGACTTCGGCCGCGAGCTCTACATCCCGTGGAGACTCGTCGAAGGCCAGGTCCTCTATCGAGACATCGCCTATCTCGACGGACCGTTTTCGCCGTACTGGAATGCGCTGTGCTTTGCGCTCTTTCCAGTCGCAATGCGAACGATCGAGATGGTGAATATCGCAGTCATCGCCTGTGTGTCGGTGTTGATCTTCGCGCTGTTGCAACGTCTGGTCGGATCCGGCGGCGTGCATCCACTCCATCGACGGATCGTTTCTTTCGCCAGCGTCGCGTTCTTCTTGTGCGTTCTCGCCGTCAACCTCGTCGGGACCGGTGGAAACATGAACTGGTTGACCCCCTATTCGCACGGCGTCACCCACGGTGTCGCGCTTTCGTTGCTCTCGGTGTGGTTCTTTGCGCGGCACCTCGAGCGCGGTCGCATCGCCGACCTGGCGCTTGCCGGTCTGGTTTTGGGATTTTGCGCTTTGACGAAGCCCGAGGTGCTCGCTGCCGCGGGCTCGGCAATCGGTATCGGCATGCTGGTTTCGCTGCGTACGCCCCCAGCTGGCGCAGACTCACCGCTTCGCCGCTTGGGGGTGCTGTTGGGGAGCGCAGCCGTACCTGGCATCGGGGCCGTTGGATTGCTGGCACTGGAAATGCCGTTTCCCGACGCACTCGCAGGGGCTCTGGGGGGATGGTCACATCTCGCGAGTTCCGACGTTCGCACCCTCGACTTCTATCGAATCGTGATGGGGATCGACGATCCGGCCGAGAACCTGATGAAGATGGCGCTCGCCGTAGGTGTGTGGGCCGCAGTGCTGGTGCCCGCGTTGATCGTGTCGATCGCCGTGAAGAGCCGCGCGCTGCGCGATCGCCTCGCAATTGCGCTGCCGGTCGCGGTGGTGGCGGTGCTGCCCTGGGTATCCGATGCGTACGATTGGGAGGATGTCTTGCGACCGATGGTGATCTTCCTCGGGGTCGGTATGGCAATGGCTGCCGCGAAAG
>JAJDAM010000842.1 GCA_029261905.1 Deltaproteobacteria bacterium | reverse complement strand
CTGCCATTTCCGACGCCCCCGCCCGGGGCGACGCTGCAAGAGGTGCGCAAGCGCGTGGAGGCGACCAGTCTTCCGGCGCTCGCCGAGGCGCTCGCACGGCGCCGCGTCGTGGACATTCGAGCCGAGCTCGAGGGCATCGTGCGCGAGCTCTATGCGCTGCTCGCCGAGCATCGGGTAGGGATCAAGCTCCTCGATCGCTGCGCGCAGGATCATCCGGAGCTCGCAGCCGTATGGTTCGGCTCCGGCCGTGAGGGCACCCAGGAGTTGCTGCGTCTCTATTTGGAAGACCGAATTCGCCGCCGCCGGCTCGGCCCGGTCGAGGATCCGTCGATCACCGCACGCATCGTGCTCGAGACGGCGGTCTTCTGGGCGGTCCATCGCCACTGGGACCCGTCTCCGCAGGCCGTCGATGAACAGACGGCTGAGAACGCGGTTGTGAGCTTCGTCGTGCGTGCCCTTCTGGCCGGGGGTTGAGCGATGAGGACGCGGAAACGGAGTACAAGCATGATTCGCCGAACACGGCCCGATGGTCTAGCTCTCGACGTCCCGCGCGGCTCCGGACGCAATCTTCACGTGTTGTCGGTCGCCTTCCTCTGGCTGACGTTGTCGGCAGGTTCCGCGGCAGCGACAGACCCGATCGGGCTTTGGTGGGCGGAAGGCGGGTTCGCGAAAGTCGAGATCCGACCCTGCGGCGATGCGTTGTGTGGGCACGTCGTTTGGCTGCGCCATCCGCTCGACGCAGAGGGCTGTGAGCTCCGAGACGTCGAGAACCCCGACGCCGCCCTACATGGCCGTCCCGTCGAGGGGCTCGAGATCCTCCGCGATCTACGCGCGTCGGCGGAGACGCCGGGCGAGTGGAGCGGCGGCAGCATCTACGACCCCGGCAGCGGGCGGACCTACGGCGCAGTCGCCACTTTGGACCGCCCCGACCGCCTTCGCGTACGCGGCTACTTCGGGTTTCGGTTGTTAGGCCGAACCACTACCTGGGTACGAGTCGGATCGGAGAACCAATGTCGCGAGCCGGCCTGAATATTCGCCATTTCGGAGCGCTCGTGCGATTGGAGACAGGGGCCAGGACTTGAAGCCTGAGTGGATCGCAAGGCAGTCACGTCGGCCGTCCGGTTGGTTGGGTGAGCTGGTGGCCCGTGTGATGCGTTTGGAGACGCGCTCGGCGAACGCGTTCGCGCTGAGCGCGTTGCCGATCGAGCCCACGGATGGAGTGCTCGAAGTCGGCAGCGGGCATGGCCAGACCGTGGCCGAGATCGCGCGGAGAGTGCCCGACGGATTCGTCGCTGGCGTCGATCCATCCGACGTGATGGTGCGACTCTCAGCGCGTCGGTTACAACCTGCGATCGAACGCGGCCGCGCTTCAGTGCATCGATCCGAGGCTGCAAAGCTGCCCTTCGAAGACGCTCGCTTCGATGCGGCTCTGGCCGTTCACGTCCTCTACTTCTGGCCACAGCCCGAGGTGGAGCTACGGGAGATCCGTCGCGTGTTGAAGGCGGGCGCGACGCTCGTGCTGGGTTTCCGGCCGGATGGTCCCGAACTTCGCGCGAAACTGCCGGACACGATCTATCACCTGCGCTCGGTCTCCGAGATGGAGAAGCTGCTTCGGGAGAACGGCTTCGACTTCGTGCGAGTTGCAGAGGCAGGCGAATCGTCGTTCGTGTGTTTGACGGCATGGGCGCGCGGCGAGGTCGCACCGCAACACCGGCCCTAGCCGGCGAGTCTACAGCCGGCATGGGAAAGGGGAATCGACATGCGTCGATCACTGCTCGGATTCTGCCTCATGTTCGCGGCCGCCGCGCAGTTCGGCTGTGAGCGAGCCGAGCCTCTTCCGATCGGAGGCGTGGTCGCCGGCTGGCCCGCCTACGGAGCGGACGCAGGCGGCACGCGCTTCTCGCCTCTCGAGCAGATCCATGCCGGCAACGTGGAACACCTCGAGGTTGCATGGAAAATCCGGACCGGCGATCTCGATGCGGATCCGCCGCCACCCCGGCACATGGCCTTCCAGGCCACACCGATCCTCGTCGGCGAGTTGTTGGTGCTTCCGACGCCGCTCGGTCGTGTCCTCGCCCTCGACCCGGAGACCGGCGAGGAGATCTGGCGCTTCACGACCACGGTCGAGGGTCACGAATATCCCGAGTACACCTCGCGCGGCGTCGCGTCCTGGCTCGATACTGTGCTCGGGCAAGAGGCGCCCTGCCGTCTGCGAATATTCGCCGCGACGGTCGAGTCCCGTCTCTTTGCGATCGACGCCGCGACGGGAACGCTGTGTTCCGACTTCGGATCCGGCGGCGAGGTTTCGCTGCGCGAGGGGGTTGGCGAACTCCGGCCCTGGGACTACGCCACGAGCTCACCACCCGTCGTCGCGCGGGACCTGGTGATCGTGGGCTCCGCGATCGGAGACAATCAACGCCTCGATGCGCCGAGGGGCGTGGTGCGTGCATACGATGCCCGGACCGGCGCGCTCGCTTGGACCTGGGATCCCATTCCGAGACTGGCGGAAGACCCCGCCCATTCCGGCTGGAGCCAGGAGGCCGCCCGTCGAACCGGCGCCGCGAACGCATGGGCGCCGCTCTCGGTCGACGCCGATCGGGATCTTCTCTTCGTACCGACCAGCAGCCCCAGCCCCGACTACTACGGTGGCGAGCGGCCGGGTGACAACCGATATGCGAACTCGGTCGTCGCGCTCCGAGCGAGCACTGGAGAGGTGGTCTGGCATTTTCAGGTCGTGCATCACGATTTGTGGGACTACGACGTCCCGGCGCAGCCCACCCTGACGACCGTTCGACGCGGAGGCGTAGACATCCCCGTCGTCGTGCAAGCGACGAAGATGGGCCATCTCTTCGTGCTCCATCGCGAGACGGGGAAGCCGCTGTTCGAAGTCGAGGAGAGGCCGGTCCCCGAGTCTGATGTTCCCGGGGAGTTCGCTTCCGCAACGCAGCCGTTTCCGGTGCTGCCGGCGCCGCTGGTTCCGCAGACACTGAGTCCCGACGATGCGTGGGGCCTCACGCCGTGGGACCGGGGGCGGTGCCGCGAGCGCTTGGAGCGTCTGCGCTTCGAAGGGATCTTCACGCCTCCGAGTCTCGATGGCACGCTTCTCTACCCGGGCTATTCGGGCGGAACGAACTGGGGTGGCGTCGCGATCGATCCGGTTCGTCAGGCAGTGATCGTGAACTCGACGAACCTCGCCTTCGAGGTGCGCCTGATCCCGCGCGCGGACTTCGAGCGCGAGAAGGCCGAGGGCAAGACGATGGTGCGCGAGTTCGCACCCCAGGCGGGTACCCCTTTTGCGATGACCCGCGAGCCGATCCTCTCGCCCTTCTTTCTACCGTGCAATCCGCCGCCCTGGGGCACACTCAAGGCGGTCTCGCTCGACACCGGCGAGTTGCTGTGGGAGAGCCCGCTCGGAACCCTCCCCGACAAGATCCCTTTTCCCGTCCCGATTGATTTCGGGCTTCCCAACCTCGGCGGAGCCGCGATCACCGCGGGCGGACTGGTTTTCATCGGCGCCGCGATGGACGGATACCTGCGCGCCTACGATGCGGAGACGGGAAGGGAACTCTGGAACGACCGTTTGCCGGCAGGGGGCAACGCGACCCCGATGACGTACCGACTCGGTCCCAATCGTCGCCAGTTCGTCGTGATCGCCGCGGGCGGCCACGGGAAGCTCGGCACACGGCGCGGCGACTTCGTGGTTGCCTACGCCTTAGCCTTATCGAATTGACTCGCTTCGCGAAAAAGGCCGACTCAGAGGCTGGATCCAGTTTCCCAGCGCTGGCCGCAGATCGTTGGGATACGTGAGGTCGAGGACTCGGGAATGGACCCGCGACACATGGCACCCCGGGAGGGGATCGAACCCCCGACCCTCAGATTCTCTCCATTGACCCAGGGGTGCGCGCATTGAGTCGCAGCTACTTGCGCCCGCCGGGCGGCCGCCGTCTGCCCGATGCACGCGTGGCCCGGGCGTGGCCAACGCATGCACGACCCGCCAACCGCATGCCGGCACGGCCCCGAAGGCTGCCCGGGATGAAGATCGCGAGGGGCGGCTGCCATGCTGATTAGGATCGATCGCTTGGCGGCAGCGTTCCGTCGCGGCATCGATAGCCCGGTCGTCGTCGGTGGCTCCGAAACGTATTCGAGCCACTCACGAGACGTGCCCGGCGATCTCGTGTCTCTACGAAACCGGGGCAAACTCAATCAGCGATAGGTAGATGGTTTGGTGAGTGCCGAAAATGCCAGGGGTTTCGAGGCGAAACCCCTCAGACGTGTTTGTCAAAATCCGGTTTCACTCCGAAAAGAACTTCTTCGGACGACGGGCGCAGCGTATAGTGGGATTACTTGCGCAGCAGTGCCGACCAATCCTCCTAACAGGAGTCACGATCGCAATGTGGATCCCGAAATCAGCCCTTCGAGCTACTGGTCTCCTCACTTCACTTCTCTTGCCCCTTCTGTTCACCGATGCTGCGTACACCGAAGAGGGTCCCCCATCCGCTTGCGACGATGCAGGACTCGAGTCGGGCGCAGTTGGCTTGTGCAACGCTTATTGCGATGCGATGGATTGCACGAACGCAAGCGATACGGCGTGTGAAGCCGTCAAGAGCGAGTACCTGGCGATGACCGGCAACTCGTCGCTTCCCTGTGAAGAGCCAAAGACGTGCAAGTGTCTCGATCCGACGATTCTCCTGGATCGGATCTCGAAGATCTCGGAACCCGAATACGTTTGCTACGCGGATACTGACTACACCCCCTATAGCTACGTCGAGTACATTGTCGAAAGCGGCGGTGTGCCTCAGATCGGGATGGGGATGGAAGACCAGTTCGACGAGAGCTGGTACTGCTACTACTTCGAATATCAGCCCGGTTCCGAGGGTGAACTCCCGGAATTCTTCCGGTATGACCTGACCGCCGAAGATGTCGACGCATGTCGCGACGCGCTGGAGCCGCCCTTCGTGTGTCCCGCGCCATGACCCGTCGACCTTCATCGGAAGCGATCGCGATTCGAGGA
>JAJDAM010000841.1 GCA_029261905.1 Deltaproteobacteria bacterium | reverse complement strand
CCGCCGTATTCCTCGGGAAGGTGCGGCGCCCACAAACCTGCCTGACGAACCATCTCGACCAGACGGGCCCACACTTCAGCCCGATTGTCGCCCGGGTTCTGCAGCAGGTGCTCGTTCGGAATGATGTGGTTCGCGACGATGTCGGCTGTGCTCAGGCGAATCTGATTGGTTTCGTCATCGAGGGTGGGGATCGGGGCGATCTGCATGGGAATCTCCGACGCCGGATGGGGGCGCATTCGAGTGATCGAGCGGGGCTTCCCGTTGGCCGTCACCTGGGTGTTCACCCGGGTGTTCACCGACGTCCGCTCGACGGGACTCTATCAAAAGTGTGATCCGTGATGCCCGCGACAGCGGCCGTGCCGGGACTCGAATCAGTCGTGCGCCGCCGTTGGGCTGAGCACCAGATCCGGGTATTTCTCCTGAATCCTTTCGAAGTACCATGGGCTCTTGGCCAGTACCACCGAGCGACCGTCGCGATCCTCCAGCAGTTTCGTTTCCGAAAAGCGAAAGATGTCTTTGTCGGTATCGGGCCCCAGCCAGCGCGCCATCACGTAGGGCAGAGGCGTCAGCTTCAGGCCGACTTTGTACTCGGTCTCCATCCGATGCGTCAGCACATCGAACTGCAACGGTCCGACCGCGCCGAGTACCGGCACCGCTGTTCCAGCGCCGGGCTCATTGAACAACTGCACGGCTCCCTCCTGCGAGAGTTGTTCGAGGCCCTTGCCCAGGCTCTTGCGGTTGAGCACCTCGGCCACTTCGACGCGAACGAAATGCTCCGGCGAGAAGCTCGGAATGCCGCGAAAATTGAAATCGCCGGTCTCGCACAAGGTATCGCCGATGCGAAAGCTGCCCGGATCGAACAGCGCGACGATGTCGCCGGGGTAGGCGACCTCCACGCTGGCTCGATCGCGTGCTTGCACCAGGGACGACTTCGACAGGCGAACCTTCTTTCCGCTGGGAGTGTGTGTCGCGGTTCCCTCTTTGACGAACCGGCCGGAACAGACCCGTAGAAACGCCACACGGTCCCGGTGGTCCGGATCCATGTTCGCCTGGATCTTGAATACGAAACCCGAAAATTCCGGCCGGACCGCCTCGATCGGCCCCTGGTCCGAATCGCGCGCGCCCGGACAAGGCGCGATTTCGAGAAAGCGATCGAGAAACGGCGACACACCGAAGTTGGTCAGCGCGCTTCCGAAGAACAACGGCGTCTGCTCACCGGCCAGTACATGTTCCATGTCGAACGGGTCCGCAGCCACGTCGAGGAGTTCGAGCTGCTCACGCACCTGCCCTCCCATCGAACCCATCGCATCGACGATCGCCGGCGAATCGATGGGACCGGCCAAGTCGGACTGCTCGACGAGCCGGGTGCCGTGCTTCCCTCCCGAGAACAGCAGCAACCGTTCGTGCTGTCGGTCATAGACACCGCGGAACTCGCTGCCGGCGCCAACCGGCCAGTTGACCGGAACAGCGGCGATCCCGAGTACGTCCTCGATATCGGACATCAGCTCGAGGGGGTCGCGTCCCAATCGATCCATCTTGTTGACGAACGTGAAGATCGGAATCCCGCTCATGCGACACACTTCGAACAGCTTGCGGGTCTGCGATTCGACGCCCTTGCCGGCGTCGATCAGCATGACGGCCGAATCGGCTGCCATCAGCGTCCGATAGGTGTCTTCGCTGAAATCTTTGTGCCCCGGCGTGTCCAGAATATTGACTCGGTGACCGTGATGCTCGAAGTGCATCACGGAACTGCTGACCGAAATACCGCGCTGCTTTTCGAGTTCGAGCCAATCGCTGGTCGCATGACGCGCGGCTTTTTGCGCGCGCACGGCGCCGGCTTCGCGGATTGCACCACCAAACAACAGCAGCTTCTCCGTCAGCGTCGTCTTGCCAGCGTCGGGGTGCGAGATGATCGCAAACGTCCGGCGGCGCTCGACCTCGCGAACGAGTTCGCGGAGCTCCGGGGTGGAGCTTTCTGGGGTCGATTCGGACGTCATGGGGGTTCCTGAATGATTCTTGCGCGACTCCGGCGCGTGGAGCGGCTCGTGCGGGGAGCGCGTGGTGTACCACAAGCCGCCCCCACCTGCGATCTGCAAGTCTGAGGCGGTGTCTACCGATCACGCGGTGCGCCTGGCGGCCTTCTCGCGGCTCTACACCCCAAGACCGATGCCTTCGCGATCCTGGGTCGAACCGGTGTGGAACGCCGGCGCGGCGGGGTAGCTTGTCCCGATGGCCCGGACCTTTCTCCCGATGACCGCCGATGAAACAGGCAACGAACCGCTCGATATCGTACTGGTGAGCGGGGATGCCTACGTCGACCACCCTTCGTGGGGAGTCGCCGCGATCGGCCGCTGGCTCGAAGATCACGGCTATTCGGTCGGAATCATCGCCCAACCCGATTGGGAAGACGTCGAAGCGTTTCGCGCGCTGGGCCGCCCTCGACTGTTTTTCGGCGTCACGGCCGGCAACATGGATTCACAGGTCAATCGCTACACTGCGTCGCGACGGTTGCGAAGCAACGACGCGTACGCGCCGGGTGGACAATTCGGACTTCGACCCGACCGTGCCTCCATTCCTTACACGGCGCGTGTCCGACAGGCCTACAAGGGCGTTCCGGTCGTGCTCGGTGGAATCGAAGCTTCGCTCCGACGCCTGGTCCATCTCGACTTCTGGCAGGAGAAGATCCGGGGATCGATCCTGCTCGACGCGAAGGCCGACTTGCTCGTTCACGGCATGGGCGAGTACCCCGTGCTCGAAATCGCAAAGCGGCTGGGCGATGGCGCCCCCATCGCTTCGTGCCGCGACATCGCCGGGATTGCGTATGCGCTCGGCGCCAGCGAGGAAATCCCCGATGGCATCGACCCGTTGGAGCTACCGAGCCTCGAGGAGTGCCGGCGCGACCCGCTCGCGTTCAACGAGGTCACCCGGGCGATGTACCGCGAATCGAACCCTCATTGTGGTCGCACGCTCCTGCAGGTTCACGGCGCGAGGCGCGTGATCGCCAACCGTCCGGCCGTCCCGCTGAGCACCGCGGACATGGATCGTCTGCACGAACTCCCGTTCGCTGGAGACGCGCACCCCTGCTATCGCGAACCGATCCCCGCCCTCACCAGCATCCGCGGGTCGATCACCGTCAACCGGGGTTGTTCGGGTGGCTGCGCGTTTTGTGCGTTGACGATCCACCAGGGCAAAGACGTCACGAGCCGCAGCGAGGCCAGCGTCATGCGCGAACTCGAGACCCTGACCCAACGGTCGGACTTCAATGGAATCGTCTCGGACCTCGGTGGGCCGACTGCAAACATGTTTCACATGAAATGCGAGAGCGAAGCCGCAAACAAGGTGTGTCGCCGAGTGAGCTGCCTGCATCCGGTGCGATGCAAGCACTACGGCACCGATCACAAGCCGTACCGGCAGCTGCTTCGCAAGGCGCGCGAGTTCGAGGGTGTCCGGCGCGTGTATGTGAACTCGGGAATCCGTTACGACCTCGCCTCTCTCGACGACGGGTTCGTCGAAGAACTTGCGGAACACCACGTCCAAGGCCAGTTGTCGGTCGCACCGGAACACGCGTCCGACACGGCACTCGAGCAGATGAAGAAGCCGAGCATCGACTACTTCACCGCATTCATGGACCGCTTCACTGCGGCAAACCGCAAGCTCGGAAAAGAACAGTTTCTGGTTCCGTACTTTCAGTGTGCCCACCCTGGCGTCGGCCCGGAGGAAACGGTCGAGCTCGCGCTGTATATGAAGAAGCACGGGTTGCGGCCGAGACAGGTTCAGATGTTCATGCCGACACCCGCGACGCTCGCGACCGCGGCCTGGCACTCGGGGGTCGATCCGTTGACGGGCAAACCGGTGTTCGTCGCCAAGGGCGGTATGGAACGCTCACGCCAACGTGCGCTGCTCTTCTATTGGAAGCGCGAGGAGTGGCCGTACGTTCGCGAGGCACTCCAACGCTGGGGACGTGCGGATTTGATCGGTTCGCACGACGGCGCACTGGTACCTGCAGGCCCCGCCTATCATGCGATGTCCGCACACCTTCGCGAAAAACGCGGATCGGTTCGCTACGACACCCACACCGGGAAGGCTCCGGCTTCGCGAGCGGATTCCGAAATGGGCATGGGGTTGAAGATCGATCGCGCCAGCAAGGAAGAAGAAGAAGAGATGAGCTGGGAAGGTGTCGTCGACCAGAGCCGCGAGGTTCGAAGTTGATCAAAGAGCTTCCGCGCTTGGACGAGATGCCGCCCGATCGTCCCGAGATGGCGGGGCCCGATCATCCGATCCGAAAGATGACCCAGCAGATCGCCTTCGATCCCGCGGCTTGGACACCGGAGCGGAAGACCAAAGTCGCCGAGCTGTTCGACGCGATGGCGCCGGAATGGAGCAAGCGCGCGACGATCGAACGCCGCGAACCGCTGCGCGACGCGCTCGCACGCGGCGGCCCACTGCCGCGGGGCTTGTGCGTCGAGATCGGCTCGGGGACCGGTGCCAGCACTCCCGACCTGGCGGATCATTTCGAAACGGTGATGGCGCTCGATCTCTCGCGCGAGATGCTCCGACACGCTCCGGCACAGCCGGGTCATCGCGTGCAGGGCGATGCCTCGACGCTACCGCTCGCGGACGGCTCGGCAGCGTCCATCGTGTTGGTCAACGCGCTGCTGTTCCCGATCGAAATGGACCGAGTGCTCGCCGAGCAGGGAACACTCATCTGGGTCAGCTCGCTGGGCGAGTTCACTCCGATCTATCTCGCTGCAGCCGACGTCGACAAGGCGATGCCGGGCGAATGGTCAGGGGTCGCGGGTCGAGCCGGTTGGGGGACCTGGGCCGCGTTGCGAAGGTCCTGATCCGATCCCGTCGCGCGATCAGCGATCCACTTTCGAGCCGGCAACGACATCGACCACGTCGAGCGCGCCTCTGTGCAGCGTGAAGACGACGCGTCCTTCGCCCGAATAGATCCAATCGCGCAGATACCCGCCGGGACTCATGTAGAAGGGAATCCATGCCTTCATCGTGATGTGATCGGCCCGGCCATCGGGATCCCCCATGATTCGGCGCACGTCGTGATGGCTCATCCCATACTCGATATCGGCCAGCGGACTGTCCGGGGGAAGTCCCGAGAATTTACGCGGTTCAATGATCCGAGCCGGCGGCGCTGGACGCGATGTCGACCCCGGAACCAGCGTGGCGTGCCGCGGTTTCTTCGGGGTCCCTTCCGGGGCCGGTCGCGAGGCTTGCGGGTCGCGAGGAGGGATCGCCGTCGCGGTTTCCAAAACGGGTTCCGGGTCTTGCACCGGTGGGATCAGCGTAGCGTGCGGCGGCTTGCCTGACTCTTCCAGCCTCGTCGTTGTCTCGGACGCCGCGGCCGAAGGCACTGGCACAGCCTTTGTCGCCTCCGGAATCGGAGACGGCGCCTTCGCAATGACAGCGCTTGGCCGGTCCGAAGTCGCCGTCGACGCTTCTGGTTCTACGCGAATGTCGATTTCCGACATCGCTACTTCCGGCATCGGAATCTCCGGCATCATCGTCTCGTAGTCGGTGTCAGCAGAGCCGGTGTCAGCAGAGCCGGTCTCGACAGAGCCGGTCTCAGCAGAGTCGGTCTCCCCAGAGTCGTTGTCGGACTCCGTCGCCACGGCGATGGTCTCCGGCCGCTCCATTGCCGGTTGCTCGGCGATCGGGGCCGGAGTCGGCGAGGGAACGGGTGGCGTGGAGAATTCAAGTGTCGGAACACTCGGTCCTTCTACACGGGACCGCGCCTGCATCCTCGCGACCTGGGCTTCCGTAGGCGGCGTTCGAGCGACGACTCGGGCCCAAGGTGAGATCCCGAGATCCGCCACCGCAACCTCGATGAAGGACTCGCGATCGCTGGCGTTCCGACTGATCGAACTCGCCTCGAGATCGATCGTCCAAGCCCTCGGGAACCACCGAGCGAATCCTTTCTCGGAGTTCGCGCTCGGGCGAATGCGCTGTGCGATGCGTTGTTGCAAATCATCCTCGAACTCGACGCTTGCATCGACCGGATCGCCCTTCTGGATTCGCAGCGCACCCATGAAGGACATGTGTCCAGCGTCGACCGCGGTTCTCGTCTGGTGGATCAACTCCGCCGGGAAGATCATCGCGTACGCGATCGTCTTGCTGTATCGGGTCTGGGTCACGCCGCCGGCCACCGGATTCGCATTCCACGGCGGAGCCAGCGCAGAGCTGACCGCCACCAACGAATACGTTCCCGGTTCGGGATCCAGCAGATACGCGCGGGACCACTTGACGAACGTGGCCTCGATCAACTCTGGCAGTTCGTCGGGCGCTCCATCTTTCGCAAACCAGGCCTGCACCAGCGATGGGTCGCGACTCATGCGTTCGGGGAATACGACATCCACGGCCAGCATGGAACTTTGCGTCGACGTCAAGCCCTCCGGCGGAGGAGCCGTCTGGCAACTCGCGAACAGGGGCAGCAACAGCGCGCTGACGCAGACCCATCGGATCATCTCGGAGGTTCGACTCATGGCCTGAGAATAACGCGTGACCGACCACATAGGTCCCGATCGACACCGGGATCCCGGTCCTGCTTGGGCCGAGCTGCGGGCGGGAGAGGTCCTGAGGCGCTCGCCAGAGAAATGCTCCCTCCTACTGTGATTCGGTCATTGCAGCTCGCGAAGTTCGCGTATGCTGCGCGCATGACGAAACAAAGCGTAGTCAGCGACTTGTCGCGCAGCGACCGGCTGAGACTGATGAAATTCATCTGTTCGTTCGCCTGGGCGGACCTCGAGATCCGCCCCGAGGAGAGGCAGTTCGTAGCGCGGATCGTCACGCACCTCGAACTCGACGATGTCGAGCGCGCCGAGGTCGAGCAATGGCTGAAAATCCCGCCGAGCGCCGAAGCGGTCGATCCGATGCAGATCCCGCTGTCGCAGCGTGAATTGTTCCTGGAATCGATCGAGGGAGTGATCGTGTCCGATGGTGAAGTGTCTCCGGAGGAGCACGAAAATTTCGAGCTCCTGAAGGACCTCCTCCAGTCCGCGACCGACCCGCCGGGCGTTTCCTAGCCCGAGATTCGGGAAGCTGTCCCCGCCGAGCAGCGCGCTCTACGACACGGCCAGATAGCGCCCCGATTCCACTTGGCTGACCTGCCCTGCGGCAATCAACCGTTCGATGTGTTGGCCCATGCTGCGAGCCTCGACGGGTGCGGCGAATGCGACATCGTCTCCCTGTCGATAGACGAACCGATGCTCGGCGATCTCGTCCAGGCTGTGGGGTTGGGCGAGGTACTCGAGTAACCGAGCTTCGCGCGATCGGATCACTTCTGCATAGCGGTCGATTCTGTCGAGGAAGGTCTGGCGATCATCGATGACACCGATGTGGTGAAACGTCGCGTAGTGACGCGCCGGAATCTCACGTGCGAGTTCGAGCGTGCGTTCGAAGTCTTCCAGATCCGACCAGGCATCGCCGTAGTACGGGCCGAAGCTCGAAAGGTCGACATCCCCGAGGTACAGGACCTCGTCGGGTTCGGTCCAGAAAAAGCTGTGCCCACGCGTGTGACCCGGCGAATGAATCACGCGAACGCGTGCTCCACCCAGTTCGAATACATCGCCGTCGCGAAACGGTTTCGCATCCGGATTCGGTTGGTAGTGAAATCGATCCACGACGACCTTCTCGAACGCCGCCTGAATCGGAGCCGTGAACCCATAGATCGCCATCATGTTCTCGATCGCTTGAATCCCCGGCAGGTCGGCTTCGTGGAGGTGCCACGGCACATCCGGAAACAGGTGATTGCCAGCGATGTGATCCTCGTGACAATGGCTGTTCAGTACGCGATCCACATGCGGCAAGCGGTCCCGACGCGCCACCATCCCCAGCGAGGGATCGATGATCAGGCTCTCGTCGCGACCCTCGACCCAGAGTGAGTTTCCGTCGGGGTACTTGCCACCCTGGGCGCCGAAAAACACGGTAACCGCACCGATCTTGCGTTCTTCGAGTGCCGCTTTCTTGTGGCTGTCCGATTTCATCTCGTTCTAGCGTCCTTTGAAAACCGGCTTCCGTTTCTCCAGGAAAGCCCGCTGGCCCTCGATGAAGTCTTCACTCTCGAAGCAGTCCTGCAGCAGTCTATTACAGCGCGCGACATCGCGTTTTTCGGGGTCACGGATTGCCTGGCCGATGGCGGCCTTCGACGCGCGAACCGTCAAAGGCGCATTGGCTGCGATCTGCTGAGCCAGCTCGCGAACCGACGACTCCAGCTCAGCGATCGGGACGACTCGATTGATGAGGCCCATCCCCAATGCTTCGTCGGCCGAAAAGCGGCGCGCCGAAAACAGAATTTCGCTCGCGCACGCCTGCCCCACGAGATCGACCAGTGAGCGCACGCCGCCAAACGGGTAGCCCAGCCCGAGGCGAGCCGCGGGAATCGCGAACTGCGCATCCTCGGCGGCGATCCGGATATCGGCCGACAGCGCCACAGCGAGCCCGCCTCCGATGCAGTAGCCGCGGATCATCGCGATCAACGGCTTTTCGAGGCTTCCGAGTTTCCAATCGGGAGCGACCTGCGGCGCATCCGGGCTCGGATTCCCCGGAGCCCCACGGTCGCCGAACTCCGAGATGTCGGCGCCCGAAACGAACGCGCGCGTACCCGCTCCCCGCATCACGACGATGCGGACATCGTCGCGCTCCTGGAACTGGTCCAACACCGAGGGCAGCGCTCGCACCATTTCCTGGGACAGCGCGTTGCGCCGGTCGGGATTGTTGAACGTCAACCATCCGATTCCGTCTTCGATCTCGGCGATCAACTTCTCGGTATCGAGCACCAGCTTCATCGGGTTCCCCCTGCCATTCGCCGCCTGATTCCAGCGAACTGAAACGCGAACTATACTCCGGGCTCCGCCTCAGGAGGACTCGTCATCGCTACCGACCCGATCTGTCAAATGCAGGTGGATGAGTCCACGCCGATCCACGCGATGCGCGACGGCGAAGTCTTCTATTTCTGTGGCGAAGGCTGTCGACGCCGTTTTCTCGGAGAATCGGCACCCGAACCGCCCGCGACCGTAACGGCGGCCTACTACTGCCCGATGTGCGAGGGCATCGAATCCGACGAGCCGGGAGCCTGCCCGCGTTGCGGCATGGCCCTGGTCGCCTCCGGGATCGGTGATGGGGAGCCCGACGACAGCGAACTGCGCGACATGTCGCGTCGATTCTGGGTCGCCGCTCTATTCAGCGTCCCGTTGTTCGTGATCTCGATGGGGCCAATGATCGGAATCGAGACCCATGCTTGGTTTCCACGACTCGACGTCGGGTGGATCGAGTTCGTCCTCGCCACCCCGGTCGTACTCTGGGCTGGATTCCCTTTCTTCGAGCGCGGCCTCCGCTCGTTTGCCACCTGGAACTTGAACATGTTCACGCTGATCGCGGTGGGTACCGGCGCGGCGTACACGTACAGCGTGATCGGGTTGATCGCTCCGGACCTGTTTCCGCAATCGGTTCGGATGGGAGATCAGGTTCCGCTCTATTTCGAGGCGGCGGCCGTCATCATCGCACTCGTTCTGCTCGGCCAGGTCCTCGAGTTGCGCGCACATCGCAGAACGAGTGCGGCTCTGCGGGAGCTGATCGACCTCGCGCCGCCCATCGCTCACGTGATCCGCGAGGATGCCGAACGGGATATCCCGCTTGCAGACGTCGCCACCGGAGACACGTTGAACGTGCGACCCGGAGAGAAGATTCCAGTCGACGGCCGAGTCACCAACGGGCGAAGCAGCCTCGACGAATCGATGATCTCCGGCGAATCCGCGCCGCGTGAAGTATCGGCCGGCGACCCGGTCACGGGCGGCACCATCAACCAGAGCGGCGCGTTTCAGATGGTCGCCGAACGAGTGGGTAGCGACACGGTCCTCGCACAGATCGTCGCGATGGTCGGCGCCGCCCAACGCAGCCGCGCACCCGTTCAACGTCAGGTCGATCGCGTGTCGGCGGTGTTCGTACCGATCGTGTTCCTGTGCTCGGTTGCGGCTTTCGTCGGTTGGGCGGGATGGGGCCCCGAGCCACAGTTGGCCAATGCATTCGTCGCGGCGGTCGCGGTCTTGATCATCGCTTGCCCGTGTGCGCTCGGGCTGGCAACGCCGATCTCGATCATGGTCGGAGTCGGACGCGGTGCACACGACGGTGTGCTGTTTCGAGATGCCACGTCACTCGAGCGGCTGCGAGATGTCGACATCCTGATCGTCGACAAGACAGGCACACTGACCGAAGGCCATCCCACGCTGACGACGCTCGAAACATGGGGCGCGCACACCGAGCACGAACTGCTCGCTCTCGCGGCATCGCTCGAAAGCGTCAGTGAGCATCCGCTGGCGCGTGCCGTGGTCGCGGGAGCGCAGGCGCGGGACATCCCGATCGTGCCGCCGAGTTCATTCGAAAGCCAGGTCGGCGGGGGAGTACACGGCGAAGTCGACGGACACCGCGTATCGATCGGAAGCCGGTCTTTCCTTTCAGAGGCCGGCATTACCGAGACTTCGGGCCTCGAAGCGAGCGCGAACACTTTGCAAACTGCCGGAACCACCGTCATCTACTGCGGGGTCGATGGCGCGTTCGCAGGGATCCTCGCTGTGTCGGACCCGATCAAATCCCAAACGCCCGCTGCACTCGAACGGCTTCGCGCACTCGGGCTACGCATCCTGATGCTCACCGGCGACGACGTGCGCGTTGCCCGCGCCGTCGCTGACCGACTCGGGATCACCGAGTTCGAAGCCGGCGTGAGCCCGGCCGACAAACATGACCGCGTCACCGCGCTGCGCGACCAGGGCCTGCGGGTCGCGATGGCGGGAGATGGAATCAACGATGCGCCCGCGCTGGCGGCGGCAGACGTCGGTATCGCGATGGGTACCGGAACGGACATCGCCATCGAAAGCGCGGGCGTGACTCTCGTCAGCGGCGATCTGCGGGCGGTCTCCAGAGCCATCGAACTGAGCCGAGCCGTCATCCGCAACATCCGCCAGAACCTGTTCTTCGCGTTCTTCTACAACGGGCTCGGCATTCCGATCGCAGCTGGAGTCTTCTACTCGACGCTGGGTATTTCCGGAAACCCGATGGTTGCCGCTGCCGCGATGAGCGCGAGTTCAATCTCGGTCATCACCAACGCACTGCGCCTGCGTTCTGTTCGGCTGGGAGCGTGACGGGGTCCTCGCGGGGAGGTCGATGTGTCGATCCATTCCTCCGCCATTCGTGGTAGCTTCCGCGACCTGATGTCGAACGCTGGCCTCACAGAGCAGACGAAGCGGGGATGACAGGCGGGTCGGGGCTCTCCACCGGGCGGCGCTGGCTGTTTGGAGCCGTACTCCTGCTGGGCGTCGCGGCAGCGATCGAGGCCTCCTCGTGGGCCGTCTTTCGGATCGTTGCTCGCCAACCGTTTTCGCGCGAGGCGCTGCGCGAAGAGCGCGATGGTATCGTTGGAGATCCGGGCCAATCGGGCGCGGGTCGCAGCCTGGTTCCAGACTTCGTGGCCAACAAAGCGCTCCATCCCTACGTCGGTTATGTCTACGACGTTCCGCCCGAATCCGAGCGCGAAGGCTCGGTGATTTCACGCTTTGGTTACGTCGACGACGCCGACCCCATCTGGCAGCGATCGGACGACCGGCTCATCGTCGGCATCCTGGGCGGCTCTGTCGCGATGAATCTGGGACGGACCTCATCGGCGACC
>JAJDAM010000840.1 GCA_029261905.1 Deltaproteobacteria bacterium | reverse complement strand
ATCGGGAGCCGCCTGCGGAAACGCCATGGGTGGCGCCTCGGCGAAACTTCGTCGGAACGCGACTTCCAGTGCGTCGGCGCTCTGCTCGAGGCCGAATTCGCGCGCAGTGCGGGCATAGGTTTCGCCGACAGGCTCGCGCAGTGCAATCAGTGTGCCTGCGGCGTCGAACAACACTGCGCCGCGGTACTCGGATCTCAGCATGCGCTCAGCTCGGTCGACGTCCGGATGCGATGAACGTGGCGGGAAGGTCGCGTCCGGATGAGAGCCCTTCGTGTTCCTGCCGGTTGTAGTCGAGCAGACCGATGCGTTCGAACCAACCGGCGACCTCGTCGGCGCTGAACCCGAGCCAAGTCACGCCGAGCTCCTGTCTCATCCATTCATTCTGGTGCGATACGAAGTCCACCACGATCACACGGCCCCCCGGCCCGACGACTCTCGCCATTTCGGCGATCGCGTCGCCCGGTGACGGAAGGTAGTGGAGCACCATGTGGGCGAGGGCCGCGTCGACCTCGCCGTCGCTCAATGGCAGCGCGCTCACATCGCCGTGCCGCAAGTCGATCGAGAGCCCTTGTTCGGCAGCGATTTTTGCACGTGCAGCATCGAGCATGCGTGCAGAGTGATCGATCGCGATCACGGACACGCCCAATCGAGCCAGTTCGATCGCGAGGATCCCGGTGCCGGTTCCAATGTCGGCCACCTTCAACCCGGGATCGATGAGCCGCGAGACGGCCCGTGCGCGGAGAGCGTCGTCGTTGAAGACCTTGCGAACCGCATCCCATTCGGGCCCCACGGAGTCGAAGAAGCTGCGGGTGCGGGCGGCGCGCGACTCCATCACTCGGACCAGCGCGGCGGCATCACGCTCGGCGGTGGCGTCGCCCTTCAGGTTCTCCTTGACCAGTGCCCAGGTCTGATTCCATATCGCTGCCTGGTCGGTCGCGAGTCGGTAGAAGACGTAGGTGCCGTCGCGACGATCGTGCAGCAGTCCGGCTTCTCGAAGGATCGCGAGGTGCCGCGACACGCGGGACTGCGCCATGCCGAGCACTTCCATCAGCTCCTGGACGGCGAGTTCTTCTCGCTCGAGGAGCGCCAGGAGGCGAACGCGTGTCGGGTCCGAAAAAGTGCGGAAGACTCTTTGAAGCTCTTGCGCGCCCACGGCGGTGCCGCGACCTACCGCAGTTGCGGAGACGCGACGGTTCCGGAGATTCGAACCTTCGTGTCGCCTTTGGAGTTGACCCGCATTCCGGCGGACCGTACACCGCCAGCCAATGCCGGCTTCACGTTCAAGTCGAACTCCATTCGAAGCGGGGCCAGCGCGAAGGTCGCGGCTTTGGCAATCGTGCCGTTGCCCGATCCCGATACGATCGGGCCTTCGAGTATCAGTGACTCGATGGTCAAGTAGGCATCGCCTCCGAGTTCGAGCTTACCGGTGATCTTCTGAAAGGGGAGGGCCACGGGAACGTCCGGTACCGAGAGCGAGCCGTCTCGCATCTCGAACGTCACAGGACCCTTCGCGCCGAGTTCGTCTTCTTGCAACGAGAAAGTCGCATCCATTCTTCCCTGGATGGCACCGCTGGGCACCGCGTCGAACATCGACACTTCGGCGAGATCCAGGTTCTCGATCGAACCTTCCCAACTCGGGCTCTCGCCCACCTCGATTGCTCCGGTGGCTGAGCCACTCGGGCTTTCGAGTTCGATATGGAAGGCCTGGTCGCCACGGAACCACGCCGTCGTCCAGGCGGGTCGTACCATCATCCGATCGATGCTCAAGGTCTTCGCGTCGGGGAATGTTGCGCGAACCCCCTCCGCTTCCAAGCCCGGACCCGCCCATCCGAAGCTCGGACCGAACTCGACGATGTCGAGTTGGATCCCGAGTGCGGGTTCGAGGCTCGAAATGACGCGGTCGGTAATGATGCCGTACGGAAAGCCGCGAATCACGAAGAAGAGGATCAGCAGGAAGCCCGCGATCGGGACGAACAATACCCGAAACCAACGCGGCAGCTCTGCTTCGGTAGCGCCGAGAAAGGCGGCCACGCTACAGCGGCTCGAAACTGGAGACGGTGAAGGTCACGTCGAGATAGTCGGGGTGGTCTTTGCGGACACGCATGCGAAGGCTCTTGACGGACAGCACCTGATCAGCGGCCTCGATCTGGTGCAGATAGCTGACTGTCTGGGACAGCGTGATTTCTTTGAGGCCGACTTCGACTTTGGTCTCGCGAAAATTGTCGTTGGACGGAGAGGCCTGGGGTTCCATCGACTCGACTTTGACCGACGAGGCCTGCGCGAGACTCTCGAGCGTCGTGCGAAGGTTCCCCCGGGGTCCCGTCTTGATTCGTTCTTCGACTCTCGTGAGCCGACCGTTGACATCGTCGTATTCGCGACGCAACCGCGTCATGACGTTGAGTTGCTGCTGCGCATGGGTCAGGCGTTGTTCTGCCTCGTTTCGCATGTCCATCGTGGTTTGCACGACGCCGAAATAGATCACGACGACTACGAACAGGCCGCCCACGACCAACACCAGTACGCGTTCACGCATCGACAGATCGTCGAAGGCTGCCCGCAAGCGCCCGAACAGGTCTTTCATCCGGAGCCCTCGTTGTCGGTCGCCAGATTGATGGTGACGTTGAATCGCTTGCCGCCGCGCTTCTTGTCGGTTTCGATCGCTCCGATTCGAGCGTTCGCGAAGGGCGGAAACTTGGCGAGTTCTGCACCGAGCCGATCAGCGGCCTCGAAGCTCGTGGCGTAGACGCGCATTCGGATGATCTGCCGATCGATGCTCAGTTCTTCGAACAGCACATCGAGATCCTGCGGGACGCGCTTGGAGACTTCTTCGAGCAGGTCGAGCGCCGAGAGATTCCCTCGATACACGCCGAGAAATTCCGCGCGCACGCCGGCGGATCGGACCTCTTCTCGCAGCGCTGCGGTGGCGTTCGGTGGCATCGCTTTGCCGGGGAAGATCTGCCCGTAGAGCTCAGCGACCTGCTGCTCGACATGGCTCGCCCGTCGTCCTTCCAACGTGATCGCCGTCCCGATACTGACAGCCGCCAGGATTCCGGCGGTCGCGGCGAGGATGGCCGGCCAGCGAATCTCCTTCTGATAGCGGGTCAGGTCGAGGCGAACCGCGAACTCCTGCTGGCGAAAGTCCATGTGCGTCTTGGTTCCGGCGGTGCCGCGTAACGCCAGGGCGATCGCCGGCGCAAACAGGCACGCGTTCTCGCCGCCGAGGCTGTCGCTGTGCTGGTCGACCGGCTTGCCCAATCGGACTACGTCGTAGGGGACGCGGGCTGCCAGAAATTCGTCGATCCGATCGAGTTGGGCGCTGCCACCACACAAAGTGATCTCGCGGATCGGTCCGCTTTCGAGTGTCGCAATCACCGGCTCGAATGCACCGGTGGTTCGAAGCAACTCGCTCAGAATCCGATTCAATACGCGGCCAACTGTAGGCCTGGTGTCATGGGTGTCGGAGCCGAACACGCCGTTCTCGCACTTGTGTACTTCCGCCTGCTCGTTCGAAATTCCCCGATCGGTGGCCAACGCCTGCGTCAGTGCGGCACCCGCGAGAGGGAAGGTGCGCGCGGCAACCGGCTGCCCGTCGGACAACAGACAGCAGGTCGTCTTGGTGTGGCCGATATCGACGAGGAGTTGGGTTCCTTCGAGTGGGAAAATCGTTGAGAGGTTGCCCAGCACCAGCCCTTCGGCTTCCAACGTGCGCGGTTCGCAATCCGCTTCACTGAGTGTGGCCAGGCGTTCTTCGACTTCGGCGCGCGCGGCTACGGTCGCGACGGTCTCGGCGCTGTTACGGTCACCGCCGACGATCTCCCAATCGACCAGCACATCATCGATGTCGTAGAGGGAGTCGGCTTCGAGTTCGAAGGGGATTGCCTGCGCGAGTTTCTTGCGGTCCCGAAACGGAAATTTGAAGCGCCGGGTCGACACGCGGTGTCCCGGCAGTGACGCGACCAGGTGTTCGGTCGACAGGCGGTGCATCGTCATGAAATGGGCGATGAGTTCGGGTAGCGGTGCGTGGACGTCGGTGCGCGGCAAAAGGCGCAATGCGACGATCTCGAAGCCGCGGAGCGACTGCCGAATCTCCACGGCCTTGATGCTGTGGCTGCCGATGTCCAAACCGACGATGTTGCTTAGGATGGCCACCGGTGTCCCCCCGTCACCTGACTCTCACTCATCACCTGACCTTCCAGGATAGCAGCAGTGGCGGTTCCTGATCGCGGTCGACCATCGCAACGACGCTTCGTCTCATATCGCCGACAGCTGCATTCGCCGTGATTTGGAAGACCGAGGATGAATACCCCGATGGGGGGAAAATCGTATTGGGCACTATCGAATTTATCGGTGTGCACAGTTCATGACTGATGCCCTCATCGCAGAGCAAACCACCGGCCTCCCGGACGGCCAGGATCTGCTCGACTTCCTCCTCTTTTGCCAACCGATCAGTCACACCGTCATTGAAAAACAACAGTGAGAGTACGTGGGGCGGTGCCGTATTCAGATTGACGCCGGTTGCACCCACGAGGGGAAACACGGTCACATAGGGGCGAATTCCGGCGACCAGCCGTCGGTCGAAGCCCTCTACGAGAAGCAGGTCCTCAACGCTGCGGATCGGCCCGTTCGCGGCCCGGTAGGGCGGGTCTTGCTGCTGGTAGTAGTCGTCCTCGAAACCGCCCGCGAGGCGTTCATCATCGGAGTCGACCCAATCAATGAGCGACTCGCTGAGTTCCGTGACGTCGTAGACTTTCTCGCCCGGCGGCAGTCCGATCTCGTCGAGGACCTTCTCGAAAAATTCCGACAGAAACGGAATCGTCTCCTGGAACGCGCCGCCTTCGCCTTCGGCGAAGTCGAACAGGGAATTGAGATTGAACAAGCCACCGGAATCCTCGATGTTGATTTGCAGGGACGTGCCTTCGGCGACGGGGATTTCGATCGATCCGAGCTGTGCCCAGTCATCGAGATGCGATTCGATCGGGAGCGATTCCGCGGCCTTATCGGCTTTGTCCTGAACCAGGTACGCGATCGCGAGGCGGATTCCGCCGCGTGCCAGTGCCTCGGCGCGTGCACCGGCATCGCGGTTTCGAGCAACGAGCGCATCGACGATCGATCGCCGGGTGAATGTCGCGACCGAGCTGGTCAGTAGCAGCGCAAAGAACAACACGATCAACATGACGACGCCCATTTCTGACCGACGGTGTCGTCTGCCGGCTCGACGACTGACCGGTCGACCGCCGTGCACCGTTTGAATCCGCTCCATCACCGACAGCCCGGTTTCAACGCCGCGCCGGCGGGAAGCTGCGAGAGAATCGTCGAATCGTAAGGCCGCCCGCTCTGGGATTCGAGGAAGCTCCTCGAAAGGCCGTCCAACCCGCTGAAGTCGATGCAATCGCCGATGGTTTTCCCAGCGTTTTGATTGCTCTTGCCGCTGCCCTCTTCACCGTCATCCTCATCGTTTTCGTCGTCGTCGTCTTCTTCGTCGTCCTCTCCTGTGCCTCCCGGATCGCCGTCGGGATCGAGAAGCTGCTCGAGATCCAATGGGCGAAGGCGGATCACTGCGCGGCGTTGGTAGGCCAGTGGTTCGGTTTCGTCGTCGAGTTTCCGATCCGCCGTTCTATCGGCCTCTCGATCGGCAATGGCGACGTGAATTTCGACGGCAGCGGGCAGCGTGCTCGATTGCTCGAGTGTGGTCGAATCCCAGGTGTCGCTGGTCTCGAGCTCGGTATCGATGAACCGGATGCCGAACGTTTCGAGGCCGTCCGCCATCAAGAACGAGCCCTCGTCGTCGGCGAACGGGTAGGACCGATCGAGCTCTTCGGGTAGCCGCGGCGCCGACCAGCGATACAGCGACAGCAAACCCGATTCGTCCGCCTCGACGGTGTAGGCGACCACCGAAATGTCGGATTCGGGGTTGTCGCTGCGAGTCGGGTCGTGATTGCGGGTGATGAACTTCACGTGGTCGGAGCCCGGGCCATCCAGCTGCGACTCGCCAATGAACAGCCAGGGGTGCGAGATGGGATCCACTTCGGGCGGCTTCACGATGAGCATCGCACTCTCGAAATCTTGTGCGACCCGGTCCAGGATCGCGACGGCGCGGCGGATGTCGTGTGTGTGTTCACTGGCCCGAGAGGTCGCGCGGGCCAGATCGGTATAAAAGTTCAACGCCACGAACAGCACGACGCTGATCAGCGCGACAACCCCGAGCACCTCGATCAGCGAGAAGCCGCTCGAACGTCGTCGAACGGCAGGGCGAACGGCAAGACGAGCTTCAGGACGAACTTCAAGGCGAACTTCAAGAAGAGGTGCGAAGGGGTCGATGCGCGGAACGCTCATCGTACTGGCCCGTTCTGCGGGGGCGCGGACCCTGCAAGCTCTTCGAGCGCGAGCGGGTCGATGCCGTAAGTCGTTCGGTAGACAGCGCGCTCGTCGTCGGGGTCTCCCCACGCGACTTCGACTTGGATTTCGCGCAGTGGAGACTGCTCGTTGGTTCCAAACGAGGGGGGCGCCACAGCTCCTGGCTGACCCAACGCTGTCGAGCCGGCAGCATTGTCGACCGATTGGATTTCGGGCATCTGGAACACGGACACGTCGACCCGAATCAGGTAGAGGCCGTCCTCCGACTCGAATTCGTCTTCTCCGAGAGGCCGCATCGCGCCCATGTCGGCTTCCATTTCGACTTTCGCGATTTCCAGATCGGCCAGCAGCGAGGCTTCTAGTATTCGACGACTCTGCCCCTCGGTCTGCAGCCCGCGAATCGCGGCTGTCGACAGCATCGTGTAGACGATGGCCAGCAGCGCGACGGCTCCCAGGACTTCGAACAATGTGAACCCGCGCTGCGCGAAGCCTGTAGGGCCGGGCAGTGCGGGCCGCGATGTCGAGCCGCAGCAGCAACCGTCGCAGATGCCCGGCCGGGTGCGGTCAGGGTTCCTCATAGACGATCCGTACCGAGTCGGCGAGTGGGAGAATTTCCAGGTGAGCCTCGCGCCCGCCGACATCCGCCAGCACGATGGTGGAAAACGACGCACTGCCGTCGCGCTCGAAGCGGACGATGATCTCACCGGTGTTCACCCAACCGCCCAGGGTTTCGACTCCTTTGAATGCGATTTTCTCGGGGAGCGCTTCGAAGCGTCCCATCAGTCCCGGCAAGGGCTCGAGCGTTACGGTTCCGCTGCCGGGCGGGGGAGACAACGAGATCTGGTCCGAGTAGTCGAACGCCGTGTCGCCCGACCTGTAGGTGTGGTCGGCGGGCGGTCGCGCCTTCTTTTGGGAGATCGGCTCGCTGCGTTCCCACTCGAGACCGTAGCTGCCCTCTTCGATGCTCACGACCAATTGGTGTGCCGATCCCGTCACCACCGAGCGCTGTCTCGCCAGGTCGATCGAAGCGACGAGCTTCTCGGCCTCGTCCCGAAGTGAACGGGAATCGAGCGCGGAGAGGTTGGGGACCAGGAAGCTCATCAGCAGTGCACCGATCAACAACACTGCCAACACCTCGAGGAGCGTGAAGCCTGAGGCGCCGGCGCATCGGCCGTAATTCGCCGAGATACCGCGATGCTGTACATCGCGCACGGGCGACAACCGATTCGCGGCTGCGGCCATCGCAATCGCAGCTGTCGCGCTCTCGCGACTCAGCTGCCCGCCTCGTCTATCCAGTTTCCAATGTCTTGGTCGACGCCTTCGCCGCCGGTTTTTCCATCTGCACCGAATGACCACAGATCGAAGGTGTGCGGATTGTTCCGTCCGGGTCTTTCGTACTGGTATTGGTTGCCCCATGGATCCACCGGGACGCGCCCTTTCGAGATGTATCCGGCGGCCGGGAAGTTGCGGTTGGTGTTGCCCTGCGAGGGGCCCGTCACGAGCGATTGCAGCCCTTCTTCAGTGGTGGGGAAGTTGGCCATGTCCATTCGGTACAGCTCGAGAATCGCTTCGAGGTTCGAGATTTGAGCGACGGTCGCCGTGACTCGCCCTTTGTCGACCTGGGAGAAGATCTGGACGCCGACGATGGTGCTGAGCAGACCTATGATCAGCACCACGGCCATGATCTCGATCAACGTGAATCCTCGCTCCCGTTTCCGGTCCAGGTCGATATTCGAGGGGGGGGATTCCTGCATCGTGTCTCCTTTATCGTGCCTGAGAAGGGGCATCAGGCGATTGAACTCGTTACCTGAAGCAGCGGTACCAGCGTCGCCATGATGATCACGATCACGATTCCGACCATCAACAGGATCAGCAGGGGTTCGAGCAACGCCGTCAAGCGACTCACAGCGGTTTCGACCTGCTCTTCGTAAGTATCGGCCACTTTTCCCAACATCGCTTCGAGTTCGCCACTGCGCTCCCCCACTTCGATCATGTGGGTCACCATCGGCGGAAACTCGCCGCTGGCACGCAGCGGTGCCGCGATGCTGGCGCCCTCGGTAATCGCGTCTCGCGCGGAGCTGATCGCGCGAGACAGTACGGTGTTGTTGGTCACCTCGCCGGCGGTCTGGAGTGCGGTCGTGATCGGGAGGCCACCGGCAAGGAGGGTGGAAAGGGTTTTCGAAAATCGCGCGATCGCGACGATCCGGATCGTTCGGCCGACCACCGGGAGTCGCAACTTGATCGCGTCGAACGACTCTCGCCCTCGTTCGGTCCGGATGATCATCCGGAACCCGATAGCGGCGGTCACGACGAACAGCGCGATCGCCCACCACCAACTCCGGGCGAAGTCGGACATCCCGATGATGACCACCGTCGCGAGGGGCAATTCCTGGTCGAGACTCGTGAGCAACTCCGAGATCTGCGGCAAGACCACCGTGACGAGGACACCCACGACGACCAGTGCGAACAAGAACATCACACTGGGATAGATGAGCATACTGCTGACTTTGTTCCGAAGTCGGACTTGCGATTCGAGATGCTCGGCGAGACGCTCGAGCACCGTATCGAGCGCGCCGCTGGCCTCGCCCGCGCGAACCATGGCGACGTAAAGGTCGGGAAAGGCGTTGGTCTGTGCCAACGCATCGGCGAAGTGGGCTCCCTCATTGACGCGGTCGCGTGTCTGGCCGAGCGCGGTTCGCAGTTTCATGTTCTCGGCTTGCTCGGTCAGTGCCGACAGCGCCTCTACGAGCGTGATCCCGGCCCGGATCAGCGTGGCTGCCTGGCGCGTCGTCAGTGCCAGATCCAGCTCCGGGACGCGTTGAAAGCTCGGCAGCTTGAAACTCTTGCTGCCGGCTCCCTCGACAGTGGTGGTGCCGGTCTGCTCCACCAGTTCGGTGAGAAAGACACCGTCGGCCCGAAGACGGGTACGAGCCAATCGCAGGTTTTCTGCGTCGAGCAAGCCGCTGGTCGATTTGCCAGCCCCGTTGACGCCCTTGAATGCGAATACCGCCACGGAAACCTCAGATCTGACTTACGGCGCCTTCTTCCTCTGTCGCTCGAAGCACTTCGGCAACGGACGTGGTACCGGCCAAGACCTTTCTTGCGCCGTCGCTTCTCAGTGTTCGCATTCCCTTGTTGGTAGCGGCTTTCTTGATGGTCTTCGAGTCGATGTTCTGGGTGACGAGAGCACGGATTTCGTCGTCGATCAACATGAGTTCGAAAATGCCCACCCGGCCGTGATATCCGGTGTAATGGCAAGTGGCGCAGCCGACCTGACGAAACAACTGGACCGGCCGTCCCGGCGGCTTGATGCCGATCTCCAGGAGTTCCTCGTCCCGCGCCTCGTAGCCCTCTTTGCATTCCTTGCACAAGACACGAACCAGTCGTTGGGCGAGTACCGCCACCAGTGAGGATCCGACCAGGAACGGCTCGACCCCCATGTCGACCAGACGGGTGATGGCACTCGGCGCGTCGTTGGTGTGCAGCGTCGAAAACACGAGGTGGCCGGTGAGCGACGCTTGGATGGCGATTTCGGCGGTCTCGACGTCGCGAATTTCTCCGATCAGGATCACGTTGGGGTCCTGGCGCAGGATCGAGCGCAGCCCGCTGGCGAACGTCAATCCCACCTTGGGGTTGACCTCGATCTGCCCGACTCCGCGGAGTTGGATTTCTACCGGGTCTTCGATCGTGACGATGTTCTTGTCCGTCGAATTGATCCGTGACAGCGCGGCGTACAACGTGGTCGTCTTACCGCTACCCGTTGGGCCCGTGACCAGGATGATCCCGTTCGGTCGCGCGATCAGCCGCAGCAGTGCGGTGAGGTGCTGTTCGTCGAAGCCGATGCGCTCGAGATCCGTCATCTCCTGTGTCCGCGGCAACAGCCGCATCACCACGCGTTCGCCATAGGTGATCGGCAAGGTCGAAAGCCGGACGTCGTAGTCCTTACCGGCGATCTTCAGCCGGATCCGACCATCTTGCGGAAGTCGGCGCTCGGCGATGTTCAAGCCACCCATGATCTTGATCCGGCTGACGATGCTCGCCTGCAGCGAGCGCGGCAGTGGCTTGATGGGCTCGTACAACACGTCGTCGATCCGGAAGCGCACCCGGACCTCCGTTTCGTAGGGTTCGAGATGGATGTCGCTGGCCCGCTCCTTGACCGCGTGTTGCAACAGCGAGTTCACCAGTTTGATGATCGGCGAGTCTTCCGCCGCCTCGAGCAGGTCCTGGGGTTCCTGGCTGATCGTGCTCGCCAGCATGTCCAGGTCTTCGGCGGCATTCTCGGCCAACGCATCGGTGGCGCTCGCGCCGCGGTCGTAGACCTCGTTGATCGCGCCCAGGATGGTGCGCTGATTCGCCAACTCCAATTGGATTTCCGCGCCCTCGAACAGCCTGCCGAGGTCGTCGAGCGGAGACGTGTCCAACGGGTTGGTCACCGCGACACGAACGGCGCCTCCCTGCTCGTACGACAGGGGCACGATGCCGTGCGCCTTCGCAAAACCGATCGGCACCTTCTCGACCAACGCCTCGTCGATTTCGGAGCTGTCGATCGTGGGCAGGATGGGCAACCCGAGCTGTCGGCTGAGGGCATCGAGGATTTCGTCGGCGCTTACGAGCCCTTCGCGCATCAGGTGGTCTGCAAGGCGACCCCCGGCTTCGCTGTGGGTCACCCGTGCCGCCTCGAGCTGCTCTTCAGTCAACTTGGTCGTCGCCAGCAGAATCGAACCCAGGTCGAAACTGGGACTCGTGGCGATCGACTCGCTCACGGTTCCTCTCCGCTGGGTGCGTGCGGGTTCGGCACCACGAGGATGGTCGCGTTCAGCGCCTGCGTCTTCTCGATGACTTCTCGGACCCGTTGTGCCTGGTCGATCGTCGCATAGGGGCCTACCTGCAGTTCGAACGCCATCCCGCCATTGAGCGAAGTCGAAACCAACGTGCCGTCGTGGCCGGCATCGATCACGTCCTGCAGTGATCCCATCGCTTCTTCTTCGCCTTCGGTGACGAGTGCGGCGACCATGTAATAGGGAGCCCGTTCGGCGGCCAGTCGCTCGGCTTCGAGGCGCTCGCGTTCGGCTTGCTTCTTCTCGTCGAGTTCGTCGATTCGCTCGACCGGGTACCGGGCCTCATGCTTGAGCACGCGAATTCGAGCGGGGTTCTGTCCGCGAGGCTCGTACGGCTCGCCGGCTTCCGCCGCTTCTTTCTGTCGGGATTTTTCGACCTGTCGCTCGCGGTCCGACCACTCGAGCCCCTCTTGCGAAGACTCGGCGAACTCCTCTCGCTTGTAGATCGTTTCCTTTTCCATGTCGTCGGTCGACCGCACGATGTGTGGGGTCAGGAAGATCAGCAGATTGATCTTGCGCAGCGATCGCGTGGTGGTCTTGAAGGCCCAGCCGAGGATCGGGATGTCGCCGAGAAATGGGACTTTCGAGACCTGATCCTGGTACACGTCACTGAGCAGACCACCGATCACACCGGTCTCGCTGTCTTTTACGATCACGGTGTTTGCGATCGTCCGCTGGCTCAGCGGAACGCCGACGCTGTCGGCGTCGAACGTGCTCGAGAGGCCCTGGTTGATGGCGCTGATTTCCTGAAAGATCTCCATCCGCAGGCTGTCGCCCTCGGTGATGTGCGGCGTGACCCGAAGCGTGACGCCGATGTCCTGGCGCTCGACGTTGACCGAAGTCGCGAGCTGATCACGAGCAGCAGTGACACCCTGCGCGGACTGGACCCGGTTGGTGATGATCGGGATGTTCTGGCCGATTCTGATTTCGGCTTGTTCGTTGTCCATCGTCAGGATGTGCGGCGCGGAGATGATGTTGGTGCCGTTGTCGGAGGCCGCCGCGTTGATGATCGTCTCGATGACTTGACCACTTCCGGTCGGATTTCCATTCGCATCCAGAGGGCCGTCGCGCGTGTCCGTCAGAAAGCGCTGGACCAGCGGCAACCCCGCGGCGATCGCTCCGCCGATCGGGCCGCCAGCCGCCAGGCCACCCACGGTCGCCGGCGCGATCAGCGTGCTGAATTCCGTGTCGCCGTTGATGAACCGAACCAGCCCGGTGAACCCGAGTGTTTCGCTGTCGGTCACGTCCACTTCGATGATCAGCGCCTCGACGAGCACCTGGGGCCGCTCGACGTCCAGCTTCGCAATCACGCCCGAAATCGTGTCGAAGCCCTCCTTGCTCGCCTGGATCAGCAGCGAATTGGTCGCAACATCCGCAGTGACGCTGATGCCTCCGGCCAGACCGGTGACCGCAGCGCGAAGGGCTTGTGCACTCGTCGCGCCTCCCGCTGCTGCGCCGCCCGCGCCTCCACCGGCCGGCGCGCCTCGGCCCGAAATCAACGAGCCGAGGGTCTGGGCCAGGTCGGTCGCATCGGCGTGCTGGAGGTAGTAGACGTGGATGCGTCCGCCGCCGCTGACCGGAACGTCGAGCCGAGCGACCAGAGCGCGCACGTCGTCCAACTGCTCTTCGGCCGCCAACACGATCAGCGCGTTGGTCCGCGTATCGGTGAGGATGCGCACCTTGGCGCGAATCACGCCAGCGGTCGGACTCGGCGTGGGAGCCGTTCTCGCCCGGCGCGAGTTGCGCGCACGCCGGCTTGCGGCCGGAGCGGTTGTCGTGCTGGAGACTTCGGCGCCGTAGATCTCCGAAATCTGCGTAGCGAGGGTCTGTGCGTCGGCGTGCTCGATGGTCAGCACGGCGAGTTCTTCTTTGTAGCTTTCGACATCGATCGCTTCCAGGATGGCCAGGATCCGACGAATGTTCGAAGCCGCTTCGGTCAGGATGACGGTGTTGGTCGGCGCGTAGGCGGAGATGTTCGCGTCCTTCGACACCAGCGGTTTGAGTGTATTGACGATCGGTTCGGCTTCGATGAATTTGAGCGGAATCAACCGCGTGATGAAGCGGTCCCGGTTCTGCGGTTGGAAGCTGCTCATCGATGTATCGACGTTCGTTTCCTTCGCGTCACGAAGCGGGATGATCTTCAGCGCGCCGCCGGGCGTCGTCACTGTCGTGAAGCCCTTGACTTGAAGGACCGACTCGAAGACCGCGTAGGCCTGTTCTTTCGAGATCGGAGTCGGCGACTTGATCGTGACATTGCCGCGAACGCGTTCGTCGTAGATGAAGTTCCGGTTGGTCATCCGCGAAATCGCGTCGATGATCTCCGTCAGCGGGGCGTCGTTGAAGTCGAGCTGGACCAGATCGTCTGTCTCTGGTTCCTGCGCGAGCGCAGCTCCACCAAGTACGCCGAGCAGCAGCAGTGCCACTGCGAGCGCGCGCGCGCGCTGGATCATCGTTGTTTCCTCTTCTCGCCGTGACCGTCGCCGGTCCGGCAATTTCGACTTCGTCGATGGCTCTGTTGCATGAAGTGACAAGTCACTGCGGGGGGAATTGAAACTGCTTGGTCACGATCTCACCATCCGCATTGCGAACCGTCAGGTCCACTGATTCGCCATCGGTCAGTGAATTCATCAATCCACTGCTCTGACTCACGTCACTGATGGGTTCGCCGCCGATTGCGGTGATGACGTCGCCATCTTCGATCCCGACCTGCTCGAAGACACTCCCCGGTTTGATGGCGCTGATCTCGATTCCTGAAAACTCCCCGTCTTCACCCACTTTCGGCAGAATGCGTGCTTGGGTGTACAGGCTGGCGGGGTTGTTCAACGCTTCTTCCACTTCGGCCGGTTCGACCTCGAATCGGTCCTCCGCGAGCTGCTTCACCCGTTCGAGAGTCGATTTCCGCGACGATCGGCGTGCACGGGCAACCGCAGAGGGGCTCGAGCGTCGCGATCGGCTGCTGGCCCGTGCCGTTCGGCTGCTGGCGCGGCTGCTCGCGCGCGACGTAGATGTGACACCCTGCGTGGTTTCGTCGTCGTCGAGGCTCAAGGCTCTTCGGACCCCGTTTTCCAGCAGGACGATGCGCCGCCGTTCGATCGCGACGATCTGGGCGGTCTTGATGCTGTCGCCCAC
>JAJDAM010000839.1 GCA_029261905.1 Deltaproteobacteria bacterium | reverse complement strand
CTTCCGGCCGAGCCCGTGCCCGACGCCGTCGCCGACGTGGTGGAATGGCTCGGCGCCAGCGACCCCGAACGCGGCCGCGCGCTGCGCGATGTGCTGCGCCTCTACGGCACGATCGCGGCCTCTCGCGCCCCGCTACGTGAGGCCGAAGCGCCGCGCTTTCCGCGTTTCGAGGTGCGACCCGAGCGGCGCGCGTCGTGATCCCCCTCGACGAGAAGGTCGCGCTGCTCGCGCGAGCGCTCGCCGCAGCCGACGTGCCGCACGCGTTCGGCGGAGCCATCGCACTCGCCTACTACGCGACTCCCCGCGGTACGCGCGACGTGGACGTGAACGTCTTCCTGCCCGTCACGGCGTTCGACCGCATCGTCGAGGTGCTGCTGCCGTTAGGCGTCGATGGCCCGAGCGACGAGCTGCGCCGCACACTCGAACGCGACGAGCAGGTACGCCTCGCCTGGGACGAAACGCCTGTCGACCTCTTCTTCTCCTACAACGAACTCCACGACTCCTGCGTCGCGCGAAAGCGAAGCGTGCCGTTCGGCGGCGAGCAGATCTCGATCCTGAGCGCCGAGGATCTCGCGATCTTCAAGGTCCTGTTCGCACGCGACAAGGACTGGCGCGATCTGCACGAGATGATCTTTGCCCAGGCCCCGAGCTTCGACGCCGACTACGCGACCGGCTGGCTGCAGAGAATCCTGGATCCCGGCGACGAGCGGCTGGCGCGTTTCGGCGAGATTCTGGCAGCGCACGTCGACGCTTGAGCTGGGTCTCGCGCCCAAAGCTCGTGTTCTCCCCGTACGCGGGAACGGACTAGCGGTCGTCTGCCTCGTCCAGCGTGGCGAGGACTCGAGCTGCCAACCGGCGCCGGTCTTTCTGGAGCTCCGTCAGGAACGCCTTGGGTGCGTTGCTCTTCGAGTCGTACTTTCCGCTCCACCTCGTGATCTCGAGCAGGACGGGTAGAAGGTCTCTGCCTTTCGGGGAGAGCCGATAAATCACCTTGGATCGATGGCTGGGATCCACTTCCTTTTCGATGATGCCATCGCGCTCCAGGCGTTGGAGACGGTCGGCCAGGATGTTCGTCGAGATGCCCTCGTCGGATGCGAGGAACTCCCCGTAGTGTCGCTTCCCGTGAAACATCAGGTCGCGAATCACCAACAGGGTCCACTTGTCACCGAAGGTCTCGAGTACGAAGTTGATCGGGCAGTGGGATCGGCATCGATCCGAGTTGTGTTCCATCGCTCGATGCTACCTCTGTGTACTTGCGTTTTACAAGTACTTCGTTAGAGTGCTTGTGTTTTGCAAGTACTTGATCGGTCGCGGACACGCGACCCTGGAGGTCTGTATGCGGAAGCTACGCCTGACACCCACTTCGTTGCTCGGCGCCGCTTTGACGGCCTGTAGCATCGCGGCTCTCGGCATCTACCTCGGCGCTTCCAGCCCGCTGACCGACGACGAAATCGACCGCACTCTCGCCCGGATCGAAGCTCAAACCCACACGCCCGGAGGGCAGCACGACCTGCCGGCGCTTCGCCGATTTCTCGAGGAAGATGATGGGAGGTCCTTCTACACGGTCAACTTGTACGAGTTCAACGAAAGCGCGCAGTACCTCGATGAGCGCGCCGCCGGTGGCACCGGGCGCGAAGCCTATGATCGGTTCAGTCAGGTGATGGTCCGGCTGCTCGCAAGACGGTCCTCCCACCCGATCTTCGGCAGTGATTGGATCGATCCGGGCAACACGCATTGGGACCGGATCGTCGTGGTGCGATATCGCAGCCGCCGCGACATCGCCGAGATCTTCGCGAGCGCGGAGTTCGCAGAAGCCAGCGCGCACAAGTGGGCTGCGCTGAAACGAAATGACCGTCTGCTCGTTCAGGGGCTGCATCTCCCCGAACTCGGGGTGCCCGGGAGTCTCTTGGCGGCGATCGGTGTCTTGACGTTCCTGTTCGCGCGCCAAAGGTCGAGATCAGATCGAACCCCGACCGGGTTCCGTCGGCCGCTCGTCGGCGAGGATTTGTGCCAGCGCGTGTGAGGCCTGCCGAATCATCCCGGCGTTGGCGAACTCAGCCGAGTCGCTTCCCGTGTTTCGCGCGCAGCGCCACCAGCGTGAGCAACGCAGTTGCCAGGCCCAGCTGGACAGAAGGTTCCGGGACCGCATCCGACTCGAATGCGCCGATATCACAATCGGTTTCGCCCGCCGGCCGCGGAAGATTTCGCTGGTCGAGGTTCAGGATCGGGAAGTCCGAGCAGGTGGTCGGATTGCCGTTGCCGCTCGCGGCACTACCTGTATCGAGCGGCGTCACGTAGGTGACGATGTTCGGGAGGCTGAAGGTCAGTTCGGCCGCTTCGAGTTGGGGGTCGCCGGTCGTGACCGGAGTGATACCGGGGCACGCCCCGCCAAAGACCAGATTGTCCCCGTCGTCGATCAGCAGGGTGCCCGCGTCGAGCGCGCAATTGTCGCTCGTGTTGTCGGCGAGGATCGAATTGCTCACGCCAACCTGCGCATTCCCACCGGTGAACTCGTCGATGTAGATCCCGCTGCCGGTACCTGCCGTGTTGTTGGCGATCGTGACATTGATCAAATCGATTCCGCGCGTGAGGGACTCGGCAAACTGATAGATCGCGCCGCCAGCGTCGGTGGCCATGTTGTCGCTGAAGGTGCTGTTGGCGATGAACGAGCCCGAGTCGTTGCGCGTATTGCTGGCCACTGCGCCACCGTCGCCGGCACTGATGTTGCCGATGAACGAAGTGCCCAGGATGGCCGTCGGAGTGCGGGTGTAGATCGCGCCGCCGGCACCGCTCGACCCCTGCGCTTCATTGGGATCTGTCAGTGTGTCGAATGGCGAGGGCAGCGGGGTCGGTGTCGATCCGAAGTGCGAGTAGTTGATGTCGAGCGCGGAGGGAGCCGACGTTCCCGAACTGAAGATGGCGCCGCCTCTGCCGGCTGTACCCGTTGCGAGGTTGCCGGAAAACGCACTGGCAGTAATCGTGAAGCTCGCACCCGAGTCGAAGTAGATCGCGCCACCCCCGTCGTTGTTGGTGTCGCCGGCCGCTTCGTTGTCGACGAAGGCGGTCGCGGTGATCGTCCCCAGGCCGTTGGTATCGATTGCGCCGCCTGTTCCACCGGCAGTGTTGTCGATGAAAAACGATGCGGTGATGTTCATGGTGCCATTGCTGCCTTTCTGGATCGCGCCGCCATCGCCAGTGGCAGAACTGTTGGTATCGAACAAGCATCCATTGATATCGACATCGTTGCCGGTACCACTCGCGTTGATCGCGCCGCCGCCGGACGGAGCGCTCGCGTTGTTGTTGAAATTGCACAGGGTGGCGATCAGGTTGCCGCTCGAAATCAAGATGGCGCCGTCGATCGAGTTCTGAATGGTCGTGGCCTCGAGCGTCACCGTTGCGCTGCTTGCAATGGTGAAGGTGCGCGAGAGCCCGCCGCTATCGATGATGACCGGTCCGACGATCATCAGGTCCTCGTTGATCGACATCAAGGCGGTGTTCGTGATCGTGTTCACGTTCCCACCGAATGTGATGGTGTCGAGCCCGGCATCTCCGCTCGGGCAGTCGATGTGGGTAGCGGCATCATTGTTCGCGTTCTCGATCGCCTCGCGCAACGAGCACCCGTCGGTCACCTGGATCACGTTGGTTTCAACCGTGACGTTGAGGATCGCTCCTTGCACGCGCGGTGGTGTCACGGCGAGTCCGATGACGACGAGGCAGAACATTGAAAATAGCTGGGTGACGAATCGATGCGTCTCATTCGGCATTGTATGAACCTCCTGTCGAACCTGAGGGCTAGGCGTCCAAGGTCGCGCTGCACCGCGCAAGTGTAGGAAATGGAGACGCCTCGCTCATGACCTCACGGTCGGTTCGCCGTCGCCGTCGAGTGCCTCGAGTACTCGGGGGTTGGGGCAAATTGGTCCCGTCGCGATCGAATGCACAGCTTCCCCGTCGCCGTTTTC
>JAJDAM010000838.1 GCA_029261905.1 Deltaproteobacteria bacterium | reverse complement strand
CGACGTCGAGAGCGACGAGAGGGACTCCCATGCACCCTTCACCGCGAACCAGCGACCGCCTCCGGTATGCCTTGCCACCGCCCCGGACCGCCGGGACGCGACGTCGAACGGAAAGGGCTCCTCGATCCGCTCCGCCACGTCCTCGTAGCGACCTCCCTCTGCCCTCCAGGATTCCGCGATGGCGACGTCCAACGGATCACCGGCCAGCGCTCCGTCCTTCTCGTGCACTTCGGAGGCGGTCAGAGCGGCCTCCAACACGCGGCGTCGGCCATCGCCGGTCAAGGTCTCGCCGCGCGGTGACACGATGCTCGCAATGCTCAGTCGATTCTCGGTGAGGGTCCCGGTCTTGTCGGTACAGATGACATGGACGGCGCCGATCGCCTCGACCGCGTTCAGATTGCTGACCAGAACGTTACGTTTGGCCATGCGGACGCTCCCCATCGCGAGCGAGAGGGTGAAGGTGGGGAGCAATCCTTCGGGCACGTTCGCGACGATGATTCCCATCATGAAGATGAGGTTCACGATCAGCGGCCGTCCGGTCAGCATGCCGTACATGAAAAAGACGAAGCCCATGCCGACCGCGATCCGGGTGAGCACCCGGATCATGTGGTTCGTCTCCTGCTGGAGCGGAGACGGTGTGCGGGCCGTATCGCCGCTGAGCGCGGCGATCTTGCCGAACTCCGTGCGGGAGCCCGTGGCGAAGACGACCGCTTCTCCGGTCCCTCGAATCACCTGGCAACCCGCGAAGGCCACATTGTGCGACTCCGCGAGCCGCCCGTCGAAGGGGTCGACCCGCAACGCGACCGGCCTGGACTCGCCGGTCAGCGGGGCGTTGTTCACGAGCAGCCCGTGCCCTCCCACGATCCGCGAATCCGACGGCACCCGATCCCCCTCGGCCAGCAGCAGCACATCGCCCGGGACCAGTTCCTCGGCCAACACGGTCTGCTCGCCACCGCCGCGACGCACCGTCACCTTCGGCGGCAGCAGCGCGCGCAGCGCCTCCATCGCCTTCTCGGCGCGGTACTCCTGTGCGAAGGAGAAGACCGCGTTCAACACCGACACGCCCAACAGCGCGAAGCCGAGCACATTCATACCCTCGCCCGGTCTCATGACATGAGCGACGAAGCAGATGACCGCCGACGCATTGAGCAGCACGGTGAAGAAATTCGTGAACTGCCGTAGCAGACTCCTGGGCCAGGAGAAGGTCGCCGGCGCGCGCAGCACGTTCGGTCCGAACTCCACCAGGCGCTCGTTGACTTCGGAAGATCCGAGCCCGTCCGCGCGAGTACGTAAGGCGGTGTATACCTCGGAGATCGGAAGGGAGGTGATGCTCATGGCAACGCCCGTTTCTTCCGGCGGAAGATCGCGACGTCGCACACTGCGTCACGGAGCACCCGCTCGAGCGGGTTCCCGAAGACCCACTGGCCCGCCAGCGTTCGATCGGTCGACCCGACCAGCATGAGCTCTGCCCTGGCCCGCGCGGCATATCGCGTGATCTCGGTCGACCAATCAGAGGACACGGCACCATGGGGATCGAAGGCGAGTTCGAGCGGCGACAGCGCACCGCGCAGCCGAGCCTCGACACTGCGCAGATAATACGTCCCACGAGCCCGGAGTGAGCGCAGGTCGCCACTCGTCGGACTCGAGAGCCGACCCAGGCGAGGTGACATCACCGTGAGTAGTGAGAGATGTGTGAGCTCGGGCGCGAACAGGCGCAGGAACTGCCCCGCTCGGTCGGCCGCGCGCGGGTTCTGTGAAAGCGACAGGAGGATGTGGCGTGCGTGCCCCAGCAGAGCGGGGGACACGACGCGAATGGCCAGCACGTCGTGATTCCCGAAGCGCAGCAGCTGATCGGAAACCGTGCCGCGGAGCAGACCGCGGCTCGACTTTCGCGCGCGCAGGCCCGAGACGATGATGCGCCCGGCCCCGGTCGGCACTGCGGCGTCGAGCAATCTCGCCACCCCGCCCGTCGTCGGGGCAGGCAGCGACCGCAGCGAGACTTCGACGCCCAGGGCGGCTGCCACCTCGCGGAGATGGACGAGACGCGACTCGATGAGGGCATCGGCCGTTGCGCCATCGTCGACGTGGACGACCTCGAGGCCCGCTTCCGATGCTCTCGCCAGGCGGATCGCATAGCGTGCCACCCAATCTCCGTGGGTCGAGCCGTCGTACGCAAAGACGATCGTGCTCATTTCGACACCTCGCTTGGCGCAGGGCCAACAACTTGGCCGAAAGACTACTCTCTACTGACCACTGTGTTCAGAAGGTAGTCTTCAGCAGGACCCACAATGCCCGGCTCACCCACGCTCATCTACCTCGCGCCCGGCCTCTTCGGCTTCGCCCGGCTCGCGGGGTTCGACTATCTACAGCACGTCCAGAAGGCGCTCGCAGAGCGCTTCGATGGGCACGGCCGATCCGTCCAGATCCGCGTGGTGGACGTGCATCCGACGGCTTCCATCCGCCGGCGCGCGGCGCGCCTGGTCCATCTCGTGGCCGAGACGTGCGGCCCGGACGAGGGGCCCATCCACCTGCTGGGTCACTCGACCGGTGGACTCGACGTGCGCCTCGTGACATCGCCGAGCGCACGGATGGGCGAGGACACCGAGGATCGCCTCGGCTGGATGGACCGGATCGCTTCGGTCACATCGATGAACGCCCCCCACTATGGCACACCGCTGGCGGCGGTCTTCGCCACGCCAAACGGTCAACGCCTGCTCTATGCCGTCACCGCGCTGAGCATGGCGAGCCTGCGTCTCGGCGCGCCGCCGCTGGCTGCGGCCTCGGCGCTCGTGGCGGCACTCGCCCGAAGCCGCGAGCGGTCGGGGTTGGAGAACCAGCTGGTCGATCGTGTCATGAACGCCGTGCTGCAGAGCCTGGACCCCGACGCGTCCCGCGATGTCCAGGCCTGGATGGCCCGGATCCAGGAGGACCAGGGGGCCATCCTCCAGCTCACCCCGGAGTCGATGGATCTCTTCCAGGCGACCGTCGAGGATCGACCAGGCCTGCGATACCAGTGCACGGCCAGCTATGCACCGCCCAGTGGGGGCCGAGACTGGATGTCCCACATGAGTTCGCCGTGGCCTGCCATCTCGGCGGGCCTCTTCCACCTCCTCTATCGCTCGACCGCAGATCCACATCCGCGCTACCCGTGCAGGCCCGCCGCTGGAAGCGACGAGATCCTCCGATCGATGTGCGGGCAGAGCGTGCCGTCGGAAGCCAACGACGGGATCGTGCCCGTGCGCTCCCAGCTGTGGGGCGAGCCCGTGTGGCTGGGCCAGGCCGATCACCTCGACGTCGTCGGCTACTTCGGCCACCGCAAGGGAGCCGGAGGTTGGCTCACATGCGGCGCGCACTTCGATCAACGATCCTTCGAGACCCTGATGGATCGGATCGTGGACGGCATGCTCGAGGGAGAGGCATCGCTCGGTTCGCGGCCTGGCTGACCGAGAGAGATCGACCATCTACGAACGCGGTAGCGCCCCCGACTGTACGAGGAAATCGAAGATCGCGTCGGCCGCGAGCGAGTAGCCGGTGGGTGTAAAGTGGCGATCGATCGGGTAGTAGAGCGGGCCGAGTTCTCGCTCGTGAGCGGCCGCCATCACCGGCAACAGGTCCAGACACCGGATCCCGATCTCGGCGCAGTACTCGGAGATCAGCCGATTTGGCTTTGCCGCATCGAAGATGTCATTGGTCAACTCGCTGGTGTTTTCCACCTGGATCTTGTTCGGGATCAAGACTGCGTAGAGCTCACGGCCAGTCGCTTCACAAGCCTCCTTCATTTTTCCGATGTGGCTGAGTATGTCCTCGAACAAGGCGACTTGTTTCTCGGTCTGCTTGCGCAGGTACACGTAACTGCCACTCGTGTTGTAGACCGGCAACCCCGTGAGCCTTCCAATCGTCAGCGCCCAGCCCACGGTGCGCGGTGATTGCGCGACTCGCCTTCTGAGAAATCGATACAGAGCAGAGCCCTGCTGTTTTGGGGGTGGGCGCGGCCGATGTTGCATCCCCCAGGGCCGCTGCACGATCGGGTAGAAGTCGTTTCCAATGAAGATGCCGACCAGTACCACCTGGGCTGCGAACCCCGCGTCGAAGGCGTCCTCCATCATCTGTCGGTACTGGGGTGGACCGCCGCCCGGCATCCCGAAGTTGTAGACCTCGCGTGGCGATTCGATCGCTGCGATCCGCTTCTCGAGCAGGGTGGGCATCGTCCACTCGAAATCCACCGCGTTTCCCAAGACCAGCGAGTCTCCGACGAACAGGATGTTGCGCGGGTCGGCGAGCGTGTCGTCGGACCACTCGACGTCGCGCCTTCCATGCTGATTGAACGACACCGTGAACGTGAACTCACTCGATTCGTAAGTACGCGTACGCCCCGGAAGAAACGCCAGTCTGTTGTCGGGATCGACGTCGCGGACCGGCGTGGGAGACAACTCTTCGATGTCGACGAATCGCCTCGTGCCGACCTCGAGGACACCTAACAAAAAGACCATAGAACCAGCGGCCAGAGCGAGATTTTGTAGAACCGACACATGGGTGATCCTACCGACACCACGGCAGTTCCTCAACGCGGGTGGCGCGTCGGCTGTACCCGTTCAGGCAGGAGGCACCGGGAACGCTCGGAAGTCGCCTCTCCAGATGATCTCGCGTTGGCGGACGAAGTCATGCTAGATCGAAGCGGAAAATGCCCTCAACGCCTGAATGGGATGCGACATCGACTCGACGACCGCAGTCGGTTCGTATCCGCAATGCGCCATGCAGTTCGCGCAGCGCGGGTCGCGGCCGCGGCCGTAGTCTTCCCACTTCGTTTCATCGATCAATTGGCGGTAGGTTTCTGCATAGCCGTCGGCCATCAAGTAACAAGGTTTCTGCCAGCCGAAGACCGAATAGCTCGGAATCGCCCAGGCGGTGCAGTCGAAGTCGCGTTTGCCTTCGAGGAAGTCCAGGAACAGCGGTGAGTGGTTCAGGCGCCAGTGTTTCCGGCGGCCCTCCGAGAACGCCGCCGCGAACAACGCGCGACTGCGCTCGACCGAAATGAAGTTGTCGCGGTCAGGGGCCTTTTCATACGCGAACCCTGGCGAAATCATCATCTGGTCGACTTCGAGTTCGTCGTTCAGGAAGTCGAGTACGCAACGGACCGTTTCGGGAGTGTCGGTGTCGAAAATCGTCGTGTTCGTGGTAACGCGAAAACCGCGCGCCTTGGCATCTCGGATTGCGGCGACACAGGTGTCGAACACGCCTTCGCGGCAAACGACTTCGTCATGGCGTTCGCGCAAACCATCGACGTGGACGACCCACGAGAAATACGGAGAAGGCTCGAAGCGCTCGATCTTGCGCTCGAGCAGGATTCCGTTCGTGCACAGATAGACGAACTTTTTTCGCGCCAACAGCTCACGCGTGATGACGTCGATCTCGGGGTGGATCAGCGGCTCGCCGCCGGCGATCGAAACCATCGGCGCGCCCGATTCCATCACGCCATCGATCGCGTCTTCGACGCTCATGCGCTTCGCGAGGATCTCTTTCGGAAACTGGATCTTCCCGCAGCCCGCGCATTCGAGATTGCACTGGAACAGCGGCTCGAGTTCGACGATCAGCGGGAACTTGTCGTTGCCTTTGATGCGCTGTGAAAGAAGGTAGGTGCCCACACGCACCATTTGTCGAATCGGAACGCCCATCAGTTTTCCTCTGCGTGACTGGGTGAATCCAACGGTGCCGAACTCGCGTAGCGTCCCAACGCCATCAGCGGGAACACAATCCGGTACAGCTGGTAGTTGATGTAGAAATCCCCGGGGAATCCCGTCCCGGTGAAGCGCACTTCATCCCATCCGCCGTCGTCGCGCTGATTGGCGACGAGCCAGCGAACGCCGCTCTCGACAGCCTCGGAGCGTTCACCGGCGCTCAGCAGCGCCAACAACGCCCAACCTGTTTGTGATGGGGTCGACAACCCGCGGCCGATCCAACGGGAGTCGACG
>JAJDAM010000837.1 GCA_029261905.1 Deltaproteobacteria bacterium | reverse complement strand
GAGCTCAACGCGATTCGCGCGAGACGGGCCTCCGAGCGGGGGTAACGGACGTGAAGGTCGGAAAAATTCACGAACTTTCGAAGTATCAAGACTGGTTGGAGAAGGCCAAACACGAGCTAAAGCGATACGAAGAGACGCGGGATATTTTCGACCTCGCGAACGTTTTCCTGACACTCAACGCACTTCCTGAGTGGATCGAGAAGACAGATGACGTTGCGGAGGGCCTGAGGGCACTCGCGACAGACAAGATCCGAATCATGAAGAGCCAGTCGCTCAACGAGTCGGAGCTCCACGATATCGACAACCAACTGCGCTTGGTGCGCCTATTCTGCAATCACGCCAAGCACGGCGACCCGAAAGGCGAGCTCACCCAGATCATCATGAGCGCACCGTTCCCTTTCACCTTCCCAGTCAACTTCGACCACCTTCAAGTCGGCGAACTCCACGTCGAGGTCTTGCCGATCCTAAAGTCGCTCGTGAGTTTCTGGTCAGCCAAAATCGAGCGCCAGGAGCAGGCGTAACCTTGCATAATCCTGAGCGGACCACAGCAAATCGGCCCAGTTGGTCTCGGTTGCCGTCTGGCAGAATACTGAATCTGCAGGGTTGGCCCCGGTCAGTGCTGTTGCTGGCCGCAGCGCAGAACCACGATCCGTTAGCCCGCAGGAGGGTCAGTGAACGAAGCAATCGTCAACGCATGCGAACACTACGTCGCATACCTGGAAACGATCCTTAGGCCAGCCGCAGAATCATTTCGCTTGTTAATCGAGGCTGAGCGGACACAGCTTCACGACGCAGTCAGCGCAAACTTTCTCGCGGCGCACTCCATCGACCACATAGCCCGTATCCGCAGGGCGGCCGGCCAGTCCGCCGAGAGGAGTCAGCTCGTGAAGGAATTCGACGAGTTGTTCTGTGTGGAGGGCGCGCGCCTTCAAAATCGAAAATTCCAGCTTGTCGACGCTACCAACAATGCGGTGAAACACACCGAGCTCGATCCGAAACGCTACGGGAAGCTGGTTTCGGAGTACGGATCAATCTCGTTCCTTTGCTTGGCACAGCGAAACAATCGAGTCATCTGCCTCCTTGAGGGCTATCGCTTCGACTACAGTCGCGTGGTGCTCAGGCACGTCCTTGATGCACTCGTCGACTGGGAGTTTGAGGATGCCGAACAGGTACTCGAATTCGCACGCGGCGAATCGGCGCTATCCGACGGGGGTGATTGCGACTCGGATCGAGACCCGATCGACCAGATGATTGACTACTGCAATCCGACCTGTGACGACTGCGGCGAATTTGAGGACCTGTGTCAATGCGCGACCTACGTCTGTGCGGGCGATTCGGCTGAGTTTTCGCCTCTGAGCGACCAGAACTTTGACTTTGACCACGTCATGTCCCAAATCTCTGGGACCTATGCACGTGCGGACTAACAATGCGTCGCACCGTACGTGCTCACTCCGCGCCGATGTCGTCGGTGTTAAGTCGCGTGAACCGTTCGCGCACACCGCTGAACGCCGATCGGTTAGCCAGCACGAGCAGCGGTGCCGCGGCGCAGGCTGTAGCAGATTCTTGGCTCAGGGCTTGATGGGTGCATGCCTCACCCTTCCCGAATCCTCATGCATCAGCAGTCCGCAGTAGTTCGTCAACCTCTGAATATTTGTCACTACCTGTCAGTCCGCACCCCCGGGCAATACGGACTTCGACGGGCACACCAGCAACTCAGATACCGGCAAGCTCATTTCCGGGCCTCCAGATCGTCACTTTGTCGAGGGTGTCGAACAGAGTTTCGAGATGAGCGACATCGACGTTTGCAACACAGACGATCGAAAACGACTCGCGAAACTTCGCCTGGAACGCAGCGAACTCCCATCCATCGGGGGAGTCATAGTCGTATGTGAACTGGCCCGCGAGGGGGCGCGAATTGCGCTTCACAACCCCTTCGCGGCTGAGGATTTCGGCTACAACTGAGGAAATCCCAGCGTTCATCATCTGAAGATTTGAGAACCAAGTTACGGCGACACCGCCTTCAGCTGGCAGGGTCTGTCCGGAATGTTTGTAGTACAAAGCGCAGCCGAGCTTGAACCCGAATCTCTGAATCGCCGTTGTGATGAGTGGACCACTGAGGTTGACCAACTTCCCCGGGTCAACAGAGGGGTATCGACTCACAGCGTCTCCGATCTGCTCGTCCGTCAGTGTCATCTCGCGAAATACATCAGGCTGATTGCGCTCGATGCCTTCAGCGTTCTTGGTGAACTCGTCCGAGTTTTTATTGGTCCAGTCGCTCGGATCGTTCATTCGACATAGCAGGGCTACGATCTGCTCATCGCCACGAGTGCCCCGGTTGCACTCGCTGCACGAAGGGAACACGAATCCTTCGGGCCACTCCCGGTCATTGAAGATACTTCTACCCGGAATGTGGTCCTCCTCGGATGCCTTGCGCTTCCCGGCGCAGAAGCAGCACATGGGGTGGTCCCTGAAGAACTCTTGACGCCGCATCTTGCTCCGGCCCATCTTGAATATTTACTCGTCGCCCAAGCAGGGCGCAACTCTGTAAATTGACGATCAGGTTTGATTCACCGGCCGTCCGCGCGCGACGGTTCTGCGAGACGTCCGAGAACTCCCACGGCTCACTGACAAGCCAATGCGACGGTGAAGATCGCGCGCGGGCACCCCGATTTATTTTGGATATGATCTGCTTTAGATATGGCGATTCACCCGAACAGCCTCGCAAACCTGAAGCCGGCCAAGCGCGGTGAGGTTCGCAATCCCAGGGGCGTCAACGGCTACACCAGAGACGCGGCGCGAAACGTGCGGTTCCAGGCGGTGTGCTACGCGCTCGAATTCGCTGAATTTGTGCGGGAGGTGCGTGTAACGCGCTTGGGCGCGTCTCAACTACCCTTTTCGTTGCTCGATCGCAGTGACCAAGAACGCTCTCAGATCCGGTGAGACCACCCCGAAGGCGGGGTGCCGACTTTACACTCCTGAAGGGCGCGCTGGATACTTCGCGGAGGGCTTGCGACTCTCGCACAGGACCGCGATGGTTCTCGCGGCTTCAATTTTGCCTGATTGAGCACACGGCGCGGGGGGATCTTGTCCAATCCGTTCTTCGACCATCCGATCCTGAACTCGCCGTACGAGGTTCCGCTTCGCCATTGGGAGCTGGATGAGACGGGCCAGCCGACGCAGCGGATCGACCCGAGCCGCCGGAACGCCTCCTTCATCACGCCGATTCCCAAGCCGAAGAAGACAAAGTCCTCACCCGCACAGCAGAAGATCGTTTTTGATGAAGGCAAGAAGCTATCGACGACGGGGCAGGAGTACGAGACCACTTCGATCATCAACGAAGTCCGAGCGCATGTCGCCGCCTGGCGTGCACTCGACAAGAACCACTGGCAGGTCACACCTGAGACCGCGCGTCTGCTGCAGCACTGGCGCCACCACAAATTCAGCAGCATCCGCCCGTTCTTCTGTCAGGTGGAGGCCGCGGAGACAGCGATCTGGTTGACGGAGGTGGCGCCGCATACGGCCGCCGGCAAGCGCCTACTTGTCTATCTCGACCAGGCCAACAAGGACGCAAATCCAGGGCTGATGCGGCTCGCGCTGAAGCTCGCGACGGGCGCCGGGAAGACCACCGTGATGGCGATGCTGATCGCCTGGCAGACCGTCAACGCGGTGCGCCGACCCGGAAGCAAGCACTTCACGCGAGGGTTCCTCGTGTGTACGCCCGGGCTCACCATCAAGGACCGGTTGCGCGTCCTGCAGCCGAACGATCCCGACAGCTACTACGCGAGCCGCGAGCTCGTTCCGAGCGACATGATCGCGGATGTCGGTCGCGCGAAGATCGTCATCACGAACTATCACGCCTTCAAGCTTCGCGAACGCATGAATCTCTCGGCGGGCGGGCGGGCGCTGCTGAAGGGCCGCGGCGGAAAGGATCTCGACACCCGCGAGAGCGAAGGGCAGATGATCCAACGCGTGATGCCCGAGCTGATGAACATGAAGAACATCCTCGTATTGAACGACGAGGCGCATCACTGCTACCGCGCAAAGCCGAAGGAGCCGGACGACATCGACCTGAAAGGCGACGAGCGCAAGGAAGCCGAGAAGAACAACGAGGCGGCGCGCCTCTGGATCTCCGGAATCGAATCCGTCGCGCGCAAGCTCGGTGTCGGCCGTGTGATCGACCTCTCCGCAACTCCTTTCTTCCTGCAGGGCTCGGGCTACGCGGAAGGCACGCTATTCCCATGGGCGATGAGCGACTTCTCGCTGATGGATGCGATCGAGTGCGGGATCGTGAAACTCCCGCGTGTCCCGGTCGCGGAGAACATCCCGGGCGACGAGCTGCCGATGTTCCGCAACCTCTGGGTGCACATCCGCAAGGACATGCCGAAAAAGGGTCGCGGCAAGGGCGCCGCGCTGGACCCGCTGAAACTTCCGGCGCGGCTGTTGACGGCACTCGAAGCCCTGTACGGCCACTATGCGCAGACGTCCGATCTGTGGCAGCGAGCCGGCATCTCCGTTCCGCCCTGTTTCATTATCGTGTGCCAAAACACGGCGATCTCGAAGCTCGTCTACGACTACGTTTCGGGGTTCCACCAGGAGAACGAAGACGGCACGACGACGCTACAGAACGGGCGCCTCGGATTGTTCCGTAACTTCGACGAGAGCACCGGAAACCCGCTACCGCGCCCGAACACCTTGCTGATCGACAGTGAGCAGCTGGAAGCGGGCGACGCGCTCGACGCGAACTTCCGCAAAATGGCCGCCGACGAGATCGAACGGTTTCGCCGCGAGATCGTCGAGCGCACAGGCGACGTGCATGCGGCGGACAAGATTAGCGACCAGGACCTGTTGCGCGAGGTGATGAACACAGTTGGCAAACCGTCACAGCTCGGCGGGGCGATCCGCTGCGTCGTGTCCGTTTCGATGCTCACGGAAGGCTGGGACGCCAACACCGTCACGCACGTCCTCGGGGTCCGGGCGTTCGGCACGCAGCTCCTGTGCGAGCAGGTGATCGGCCGGGCGGTGCGCCGCCAGTCCTATGAGCTTAACGAAGAGGGGCTATTCAATACCGAGTACGCGGATGTGTTCGGCATCCCGTTCGACTTCACGGCGAAGCCCGTCGTCGCGCCGCCGCAGCCACCGCGCGAGACCGTGCAGGTGAAAGACGTCTCGCCGGAGCGCGACGCGCTCGAGATCCAGTTCCCGCGCGTCGCCGGCTATCGCGTCGAGCTTCCCGAGGAGCGGCTGGAGGCGGAGTTCACCGACGATTCAGTACTGGTGCTGACGCCCGACATCGTCGGCCCCTCCATTACCAAGAACGCGGGCATCATCGGCGAAGACGTGGACCTGAGCCTTGAGCACTTGGAAGATATGCGGCGCTCGACGTTGCTTTACCATGTCACCCACCGGCTGCTCTACACGAAGTGGCGCGACCCCGGCGAAGAGCCAAAGCTCCACCTCTTCGGCCAGCTCAAACGCGTCACCAAGCAATGGCTCGACACTTGCCTGGAGTGCAAGGGCGACACCTACCCCGCCCTGCTCATGTATCAGGAGCTCGCCGACATGGCCTGTGAACGCATCACCGCCGGGATCACCCGCGCACTCATCGGCGAACGGCCCGTCAAGGCCGTGCTCGACCCCTACAATCCCACCGGCACCACGATACACGTCAACTTCACCACGTCCAAGAAGGACCGCTGGCAAACGGACGCCCGCCGATGCCACATCAACTGGGTGGTGCTCGACAGCGATTGGGAGGCTGAATTCTGCCGCGTGGCCGAGGCCCATCCCCGCGTCTTGGCCTATGTGAAGAACCACAATCTGGGCCTTGAAGTCCCCTACCGTTACGCGTCGGAAACCCGCACCTACATTCCCGACTTCATCGTGCTGGTGGACGATGGGCACGGTCCAGATGA
>JAJDAM010000836.1 GCA_029261905.1 Deltaproteobacteria bacterium | reverse complement strand
CTGCCAGTCAATCCGGGTTCCCCGGCAATAGGAATACGCTGATGCATCCTGTCTCCGCAGAAAGGTACGTACGCCTCACTACCTTCACGAAGGACGGTGTTCGCAAGGACACCGCGGTGTGGATCGCGGCATTCGACAACGACACCGTCGGAACCACCTCCGACGACGACTCATGGAAGGTCAAACGACTCAGGGCAACGACGGCCTGCGAGATCGCTCCCAGCGACGGCAAGGGTCGCGTAGCCGCTGGTGTAGAAAGCGTCGCGGGATCTGCAAGGCTCATCGCATCCTCCAGTACCGAGTATCGTGACCTCGATACCGCTTTACTCGAGAAATACGGCGTGCAGTACCGATTGTTCCGGTTCATTCGGAGATTACGCGGCAAGACGCCTTGCGGTATCGTCATTACGCTGGCTTAGCCTCCATCGCTGTGGGCATGAGCCCGCCGTCCAATGAGCGGTTGCAGCTGACGAAGAACAGTGCGGTTCAATCGAGATCTTGCTGCTTCTGGAGACGACGCCGAATGGCTCGGTCTGCTGGTGGATCGCCTAGTGAATCGCCCCTGGTTCGCGCAGTACGAACTCGGCGATCTCGGCTTCGAACTGGCTGCCGCCGGTCGAGACCATCTGGTAGGTGCCCTCCATCGTGCCGAACGGTGTGGGCAGGGGACACCCTGAGGTGTACTCGAAGGATTCGCCGGGCTCGATCGTCGGCTGTTTGCCAACGACTCCTTCACCCCGTACCTCCTCCACGCGGCCCGTCGCGTCTCGGATGATCCAGTGTCTCGAAATCAGCTGCACCGTTTCGCTGCCCTCGTTGGAGATGCGAACGGTATAGAGAAAGAACCAACGAGACGGATCGGAGTGTTCGGGCGAGAAACGGCTCTCGACTTGTACGCAGATGTCACGCGTGGTGGCCTGTGAGGTCGACATGGTTCGACTGTATGCGGGCCGACAAACCCCGTCCACACGCGAGTCCACAGTCGACGAGCAAAGAGTCCTTCGAATAGGATGTCGCGATGGCCACAACGGAAGATCGCTCGATCGAAGGCTCCGCCGATCCGACCGCGAACCAGTCTGTCGAAGCAGACGATCGGCCGCTATGGGTTTTCGGATATGGATCGCTCGTCTGGCGTCCGGCGTTCGCGTACGTCGACAAATGCGCAGGTGTGATCGGCGGCTACTCGCGTCGGTTCTGGCAGGGGTCGACCGACCATCGCGGAACACCCAGCGCACCCGGGCGTGTCGTGACACTCGTGCCAGAGGAGACCGGCCGGTGCTGGGGGACCGCCTATCGCGTATCGCCCGGCCATCGCGCATCGGTCCTGGCCAATCTCGATCACCGCGAGCGTGGAGGATTCGTGCGTGCCAGTGTCGAAGTCCGACTCGGTCACGAACGAGTCGCGGATCGCGTCGAGGCGTTGGTCTATATCGCGACCAACCGCAATCCCAACTACCTCGGTCCTGCCAGCGAAATCGAGATTGCAGAGCAGATCCGGATTTCACACGGCCCGAGCGGGCCCAACATCGAGTACGCGTTGCGACTCGCAGCAGCGTTGAGGGAGATGGGGGCTGTCGACGAACACGTTTTCGCGATTGAGGCGCTACTCGAGGCTGCCGGCTGCGGCTGAACCGGCGGCTCCGCCCGCACTGTATTGCTAGACCCGCTCCGCCACGTCTCGGCACGCGGTGACGATTGCGTGTCCGAACGAAGGTGACACACAGGAGAGATGACCGGCGTCGAGCCGGTGCACGCTGGCTCCGCGAATGCCCTCTGCCATCGCGAGTTGATTGCCGGCGGGCATCGCGCGATCGCGTTCGGTGACGACGACGGCGGTCGGCACGTCGATCTCGGAGATCCAGCCGCGCGCGTCGTAGCGGCCGAGTTCGGCTCCGGCTTCGATCAGATGTCGAATGTTGTGACGCCGGATTTCCGCCTGGGCCCAAGCCGAAAGTGAGCCCGCGCGTTGCTGCTCGCGTGGTTTGCTGGCAAGACGCGCGACCTGCCGTGGCACCCAGCTCGCGGCTTCCGGGATTCGCCCGGCCAGACCCGCACCGCCCATGAAATCGCCGAACACGCGCGAGGCGAGATCAGATCGAACCGGTCGAGCGCTCGTTGCAACCATGACGAGGCCTGCCACGCGCTCCGGGTGGCGTCGCCAGAGCAGTTGTGAGACCGGGCCGCCCATCGAGTAGCCGACGACGACCGCCGGCCCCAGGTTCATCGATTTCAACAGCGCCGCGATGTCGTCGGCGCAATCCACCAGTTGGAACGGTCGCAGGCTGCGAATGCCGCGAGCGTGGCCTCTCATGTCCGGGGCGATGACTTGAAAATGACGGCGTAGCGGATCGAAGGCGCGAAACCAATTGAGCCCTCCACTGGCGATCCACCCGTGTACCAAGACGACGGGTATCGCCCCGCTCGGACCGTCCACGCTGCGGACAAAGATCGAACCGCGCCCCGGAAGGTCTACACGTGCTCCGTGCGGCGGAAGCGGATTGGTGTTGAGACGGTACGTCTCGCCGACGCCCGAGAGGCGACTTCGACTTCGACTTGGACTTCCAGTGAGAGCCAATATCGATTTCCCTTGGGGGGGATTCCGTGGTTTTCTCGATGGAGGGCGTCGAGGTCTGCTGCCGACTGAACGGCTCCAGAGGTTTCCCGAACTCGAAGACATCCGTCAAGTTCCACATCGGATTCAGACCTGGCATACTACGCGTCCGATGGAAACGACCCTCTACCTGGTCTGGGGTGCTCTGGCTGCAGCATTCGCCGCAGCCGCATGGTTCCCCGCCCGACGCGTCGGCCCGCTGACCCCGGTGTATTTCTTCGGAGCCTGGATCGCGGGCGAGTTGGCACTGCAACTCGTCGTCGTTCGCGCCCTGGTGACGATCGCGTTCGCGAGCGCCGGAGCGATCACGAGCGGTCTCGGTGTCCTTGCACTGGCGCTGAATCTTGCGGCGTGCGGGATGCTGATCGCAAGCCATCTGCGATCCATTGCCGGTCGGGACCAGGTGATGTCGCTCGCCAACGAACACGGCTGGGAGTTCGACAGCGACATCTCGTCGACTCACGGGTTCACTCTGCCGTTTCGAATGAAACGACCGGGCGTTCGGCGAATCAAGGATCTCGAATACGGCGAGGTGCTCGAGCGAGACAAGGGCCGCCGGAATCGAATCGATGTCATTCTGCCCGAAGCGCCAGGACACAAGCGTCCGGTGTTGCTGCAGATCCACGGTGGCGGCTGGATGATCGGAAACAAGGAAGAGCAGGGCGGCCCATTGATGGCGTATCTCGCGGAACGGGGTTGGGTGTGTTTCGCGACGAACTACCGGCTCTCGCCAAGAGCCGCGTTTCCCGATCACCTCGTCGATGTGAAGCGAGCGATCGCTTGGATTCGCGAAAACGCGGACACCTGGGGAGCCGATCCGGATTTCATCTGTCTCACCGGCGGTTCCGCCGGCGGGCATCTGACCGCTCTCGCAGCGCTGACGCCCAACGATCCGGCGTTTCAGCCAGGCTTCGAATCAGCAGATACCCGCGTGGCGGCGGCCGTACCGTTCTACGGCGTATACGATTTTCTCGATCGGTCGGGCCGGCGCGGCGCGCAATCGATGCAACCGTTTCTGGCGAAGTACGTGTTCCAGTGCCAGCCGGAGGCCAACCCCGAACTCTGGAACGCGATGTCGCCGATCGAGCGGGTCAACGCAGAGGCGCCGCCGTTCCTGGTCATCCAGGGCAGCCACGATTCGCTGGCCTGGGCTGATGAAGCGCACGATTTCGCCGAAGCGCTGGGAGCGAAATCTCACAATCCGGTCCACTATCTGGAGTTCGAGGGCGCCCAGCACGCATTCGACACGTTCCACTCGGTCCGCAGCGCGTGCGCGGTACGCGGCGCAGCGGCATTCCTCGAGTCCGTTCGCCTCCAGGCTCACCCCTGATCCAAGTGTTCTGGATTGTCCGGCCAACTCTGTCTATCGTGCGGGACATATTCCACCTTTTGTTCAATAACGTTCAATAGCGTTCAATAACTCCGCCGCCGAGAGCCTGGCGGCGAGAAGGACCTGATGTCCAAAGGCGATCTCGCACGCTTCGAGCCACGGGGAGGCGAAAGCTGGCGCGACCCGTTCACGATGTACCGCGCACTTCGCGATCACGACCCAGTGCACCGGGTCGCATCGGACGAGGGGGACTACTGGGTGCTGTCCCGTTTCGACGACGTGTTCGCCGCCGTCGTAGACGCCGAAACATTCTCGTCCGCCCAAGGTCTGACGATGGCGTACGGCGAAATGGAAAAGCTGGGTGTCGAGGCGCCGATCGTGATGATGGACCCGCCAGCCCACACCAAGTTGCGCAAACTCTCGATCAAGCGATTCACGCCACAACAGGTCCGGGCGATCGAGCCGATGGTGCGCGCATTCGTGGTCGAACGCGTCGAGCGACTGCGGGAGATGGGCGAGGGGGACATCGTCGCGGAGTTGTTGAAGCCGCTGCCCAGTGTGGTCGTCGCGCACTTTCTCGGCGTGCCACAGGAAGACCGCAGCCTGTTCGATCGCTGGACGGATGCGATCGTCGCGGCCAACGCGCTTGGCGATGTGTTGGGCGCGGGCGAGGCGGTCGGAGAGATGTTCGGCTACTTCGCCGCACTGATCGAGAAGCGGCGCAAGGATCCCGTCGACGACATGCTCTCGTCGCTCGGACACGCAGAGATCGACGGTGAGCCGGTCTCGATGGCGCAGATACTCGGCATGGGTTTCACGATGGTGACCGGCGGCAACGATACGACCACCGGATTGCTCAGTGGTGCAGTGGAGTTGCTGACGCGCCACCCGGATCAACGCGCGCGTCTGCTCGCGGACCCGGGTCTGATGCCGCGCGCGCTCGAAGAATTTCTCAGGCTGACTTCTCCGGTTCAGGGACTCGCACGGACGACGACCCGCGATGTGGAGATCGAGGCGGACGGAGCGAAACATTCGATTCCGCGCCAGAAGAAGGTGATGCTGCTCTACGGCTCGGCGAATCGCGACGAGCGCGAGTTCGGTCCCACGGCCTCGGAATGCGACATCACGAGAAAGATTCGCCGACACCTGTCGTTCGGCTACGGGCCGCATCACTGCATCGGGGCAGCCGCAGCGCGACTGCAATCGCGGATCGCACTCGAAGAATTGCTTTCGCGCTGCCCGGATTTCGTCGTCGATCCCGACCAGGGAAAGTTCGCGGGTGGCCACTTCGTGCGCCGGTATGAATCGATGCCGTTTCGATCGAACGGGGCCGCATAGCCCTCGCGGACATGCTCCGTGCCGCGGTGAGCGGCCGCGTATAAAACGTCCGTATTTCGGCAGTTTACGAGACGATGTGGCGCGTGTGATGCCACCGGGAGATCGGTTCGGTCCCCGAATTTCTTTCGAAAATGCCCCTGTTTTCGATTGAGATCAGAATCCCAGATTTTGTAGGTTGGGCTTCGTCACGAAAGCGGGGCAATTGGCACACACACATACTGCTCGATGTCGCTGACGTCCTATCTCCAATTGAGGAACTGCCCAAAATGATGCGAAACCAGAACAATCGACTCAGGACCCTGGCCGGCTCGGTCGCTGCCGTCCTG